>NZ_QEWA01000002.1:0-2009 GCF_003390775.1 Thermobacillus sp.
TGGACAATCTGACATTCGGACTGACGGACAAACTGACCGACCGCATCGAACGATACGTCCGCGGCGACCGCGAACGCACGCCGCAGGAAGAACAGGCGGCGCAACTGTTCGGCATGGTCGGATACCTAGGCGCTGGCGCCGGGGCATACCGGGCAGCAAGAGGGCTGACGGGACAGGTCACGAAGCAGCTCCCGAAACTGGCCGACGACGCCGCGGCGAAGGTGCTCGCCCGGACGAACGCTTCGCCGACGGCCGCCGCGACCGCCCGAATGGCTGCGCAGACCGCCGGGCGAGCGGCAGGACATGCGCTTACCGGGGCGACGGCGGGGGCGATCTTCCAAGCGCCGTTTGAGGCCACGGAAGCCGCATTCGGGAAGAACGACCAAACGCTCGGCCAGCGGCTCGGCGACATCGCCGAAAGTGCGGCGCTCGGGGCTATTCTCGATCCGGTTGCGGAAGCGTATGTCGGGGCCGTCGGCAACATGCTGCGGCGCACGCCGAATACTACGCAACAGGCGCAGACTGCATTACCGACGGCACAAGCGACAGAAACCGCAGCACAATCAGCCGCTCGTGCGTTCGAACCGACGCGCGCCCGTGTCGTAAAACGGCCGTCGCTGGATCAAGTGCTTACCGAAATCAAGCCGATCGTGCAGGAGCGCATGACGCCGCCGCTGGAAAACCCGCGGGAGTTGGCGCGGTGGATTCAGCAGAACAGCGGCATCCCCGATCTCTCGCTGAACGAGATCCGGAAGTTGCCCTATGAGGGCATGCGGCAATTGGCCGAAGACATCCGCCGGAACATGAACATCTACGACACGTCCATCGCCGTCGCTCGGGAACGTGGGTATGACCTCGAAAAACTACTGGCGGGCCCGCGGCGGGTGTCGCCGGAGGCGCTGCAGCGGGGCCGCGAAACACTTCGCATGCGTGAGATTGCCGGTGTTCCGCTGGTTCGCTCGCAGGACCCGACATGGGCGGAACGTGCTTCTCGGATGTCTCGGGCGGAACAACTCGCCCAGCGGGCAGAGGCGCAACCAGCGCAGGCATCTCAGCCTGCACAACCCACGCTGGCCGCACGCACGCGGCAGCTCGAAGAACCGCAACCGGCGCGCGCCGTGGATGACGACATTCCATTCGCCGACGAGATTGAACCGCCGCAGCCGGACGAGATCGCGCCGCGTGTCCGGGATCGGGTGAGTGCCTATGCAGACAGGCTGATCGAAAGCGCCCGTGCCGAGCTGGCCGCCAGCCGGAACCGCCTCAGCTCGAACCCGGTCGACATCTACGCCCAATATGCGAAGATTGGCGCCGGCTATATGCTCAAGGGCGCGGTGCGGCTGGCAGACTTCACCGAGGCAATGGTCCGGGACTTCGGCGAGCAGATACGGCCGCATGTCCGAGAAATCTACCGGCGGGCGAAGGATCAATACAAACTCATCCAGAAACAAATCGAGTCGGAAGAACTCGGCCTGACCGGTTTCGAAGGGCAAGAGCTGAAAGACCTTACACCTCTGAACCTGAACACCGCGGACGTGTATCGCAACTTCAAAACGGTGTTCGGCCCGCACTATGAGAGTGTGAAACGCGCCGTCCTCGACCCGTTCGATGAGGCGAAGGGCGCGTACGCGGCCGAGCAAAAGCGGCTGACGGATGCGCTCTATAACGACATTGTGAAGGGCCTCGGCATCAAGAAGGGATCGAAGGAATCCGCGCTGGTGCAGCAGTTCGGCGAGGGTCGGATCACGCTGGAGGAACTGCAGCGGGTCGCGCCGGACAAGTGGCAGAACATCGTGCAGGCGAACGAATGGTTCCGCCGGCAATACGACGACCTAATCCGCCGAGTGAACGAGGTTCTGGCGAGAATATACCCGAATCGACAGGAGAAGTTGGTTCCGTACCGGAAGGACTACTATCGCCACTTCCAGGAGCTGCGGGGCTGGTCTGGACTCAAGAACCTGTTCGACACCACGGCAACGCAGATTTCCCCGTCTCTCAGCGGCATCTCG
>NZ_QEWA01000001.1:0-1988 GCF_003390775.1 Thermobacillus sp.
TGGACAATCTGACATTCGGACTGACGGACAAACTGACCGACCGCATCGAACGATACGTCCGCGGCGACCGCGAACGCACGCCGCAGGAAGAACAGGCGGCGCAACTGTTCGGCATGGTCGGATACCTGGGCGCTGGCGCCGGTGCCTACCGAGCCGCAAGAGGGCTGACGGGACAGGTCACGAAGCAGCTCCCGAAACTGGCCGACGACGCCGCGGCGAAGGTGCTCGCTCGGACGAACGCTTCGCCGACGGCCGCCGCGACCGCCCGAATGGCTGCGCAGAGCGCCGGGCGGGCCGCCGGGCACGCGCTCACCGGGGCGACGGCGGGGGCATTCTTCCAGACGCCGTATGAGATCACGGAAGCGGCGTTCGGGAAGAACGACCAAACGCTCGGCCAGCGGCTCGGCGACATCGCCGAAAGTGCGGCGCTCGGGGCTATTCTCGATCCGGTTGCGGAAGCGTATGTCGGGGCCGTCGACAACATGCTGCGGCGCACGCCGAATACTGCGCAACAGGCACAAGCGACAGAAACCGCAGCACAATCAGCCGCTCGTGCGTTCGAACCGACGCGCGCCCGTGTCGTGAAACAGCCCTCACTCGATCAGGTGATCGCCGAGATCAGACCGGCCGTGATGGAGCGCATGACGCCGCCGCTGGAAAACCCGCGGGAGTTGGCACGGTGGATTCAGCAGAACAGCGGCATCCCCGATCTCTCGCTGAACGAGATCCGGAAGCTGCCCTATGAGGGCATGCGGCAATTGGCCGAAGACATCCGCCGGAACATGAACATCTACGACACGTCCATCGCTGTCGCTCGGGAACGTGGGTATGACCTCGAAAAACTGCTGGCGGGCCCGCGGCGGGTGTCGCCGGAGGCGCTGCAGCGGGGCCGCGAAACACTTCGCATGCGTGAGATTGCCGGTGTTCCGCTGGTGCGCTCGCAAGACCCGACATGGGCGGAACGTGCTTCTCGGATGTCTCGGGCGGAACAACTCGCCCAGCGGGCAGAGGCGCAACCAGCGCAGGCATCTCAGCCTGCACAACCCACGCTGGCCGCACACACGCGGCAGCTCGAAGAACCGAAACCGGCGCGCGCCGCAGATGACGACATTCCATTCGCCGACGAGATCGAACCGCCGCAGCCGGACGAGATCGCGCCGCGTGTCCGGGATCGGGTGAATGCCTACGCCGACCGGCTGATCGAAAGCGCCCGCGCCGAGCTGGCCGCCAGCCGGAACCGCCTCAGCTCGAACCCGGTCGACATCTACGCCCAATACGCGAAGATCGGCGCCGGCTACATGCTCAAGGGCGCGGTCAGGCTCGCCGACTTCACCGAGCAGATGGTCCGGGACTTCGGCGAGCAGATTCGGCCGTATGTCCGCGAAATCTACAAGCGAGCGAAGGATCAATACAAGGTCATCCAAAAGCAGATCGAATCCGAAGAACTTGGCCTGACCGGTTTCGAAGGGCAAGAGCTGAAAGACCTGTCGACGATCAACCTGAACACGGCAGACGTGTACCGCAACTTCAAGACGGTGTTCGGCCCGCACTATGAGAGCGTGAAGCGCGCCATCCTCGATCCGTTCGACGCCGCGAAGGGCGCATACGCCGAGGAGCAGAAGCGGCTCACAGACGCGCTCTACAACGACATCGTGAAGGGGCTCGGCATCAAGAAGGGATCGAAGGAATCCGCGCTGGTACAGCAGTTCGGCGAGGGCCGGATCACGCTGGATGAGTTGCAGAAGGCTGCGCCGGACAAATGGCAGAACATCGTGCAGGCGAACGAATGGTTCCGCCGGCAATACGACGATCTGATCACGCGGGTGAACGAGGTTCTGGCGAGAATCTACCCGAACCGGCCGGAGAAGTTGGTTCCGTACCGGAAGGACTACTATCGCCACTTCCAGGAGCTGCGGGGCTGGTCTGGACTCAAGAACCTGTTCGACACCACGGCAACGCAGATTTCCCCGTCTCTCAGCGGCATCTCG
>NZ_QEWA01000041.1:0-105014 GCF_003390775.1 Thermobacillus sp.
AGGGGGAACGTTTACCCATCTAGCCTGCAATCACTCGAATTGACTGGAAAAACAGCCACAAAATTGAATGGAATCTTTGCTGATCGCTTCATCCGACTAGCGCTATTCCGGACTTTCGAAATTCAGGTTAATTATAGGATTAAAAAATAATCAGCCTCCTTTCCGGTTTACGGACAGGAGGCGCACAGGAACAAGACAGACGCACCGCTTATGCCGATAAGCAGCCGTCCTTCATGTTTGACTGTAAAAACCCGCACTTCTCCTATCCCGAAAACCGGTCAGCTCGATTTTCTTGCGGATAGGATCAGTGAACCATGGGCATCAAGTCATCCTTTCGCGGTGGAATAATTTATTTCTACCATAACCCATTCGTGGAATCAACTGGTTCATGGAAGGCGTTTTGTGTCGTTTGACACTTGATTCGCGCTGCCGCGCCTTCATCCAGCATCACCACCAGACGGGGATGAAGCTGCAACAAGGAAGCCGGGCATTCCGTCGTGATCGGTCCGGTCAGCGCCCGGTGAACGATGTCCGCCTTGTCGTTTCCTTTCACGACAAGCAGGATGGTCCTGGCGCTGAAAATGCTGCCCAATCCCATGGTGATGGCCCTTGTCGGCACCTCTTCCGGCGTACGGAAGAAACGGGCGTTGGCCTCCCGCGTTTGCGGATGCAGGATGGCCACGTGCGTTTTGCTGTGCAGCGCCCGTCCCGGTTCATTAAAACCGATATGCCCGTTGTGGCCGAGTCCGAGCAGCATGAGGTCGATCCGGCCGGCGGCCTGGAGCAGCCGATCATACCGTTCGCATTCGCGTTCCAGGTCCGCCGCGCAGCCGTCCGGGATGTGCGTTCGCTCCGGCGGAATATCGATGTGGCGGAACAGATGCTGATCCATGTAGTAACGGTACGATGCCGGATGATCCGGCGGCAATCCGACGTACTCGTCGAGATTGAACGATGCAGCCCGCGCGAAACTGACCTCCCTCCGCCGAACCGCCGCCGTCAGCGCTTCGTAGATGCCGACGGGCGTTCCGCCGGTGGCCAGACCAAGGACCGCGTCCGGTTTTTGCCGCAGAAGCCTGACGATCGTTTGTGCCGCCGCCTCGTGCAATAGATTCGGATTTGCAAAGATGTTGAGCTTCAAACCGTATGTCCACCCCTTTCCTTGGCCGCGAGAGCGCTGCCGATCACGCCCGCTTCGTCCGTCCATCGGGCCGCGGTCACCTTCAACCTTTCGGAATGCAGCGGATGAAGCCGCTCCGACAGCGCCCGCCGCACCGGGGAAAGCAGCCGTTCGCCGGCGCGCGACACGCCGCCCCCGATCACCATGACGTCCGTGCCGAGCAGCGCGGCGCAGGCGGCGAGCGTGCTCCCGAGCGCCCGTCCGGTCTGCTCGAACACTTCGGCAGCCACCGCATCCCCCAGGTCCGCCGCTCTGGCCACGTCCTCCGCCGTCATGGATCGCTCCGCTTGGAGCCGCCCGGCTTTGGGCCGCTCGGGAAACCACTCGCCGAGCACGCTGGGCTTCCATCGCATCAGCTCTTTCGCCTGCCGCACGATCCCGCCCGCCGAAACCAGCGTCTCGAGGCAGCCGCTCATCCCGCAGCCGCACGCGTATTCGTTGCCGTCCACTTTGACATGGCCGATTTCCCCGGCCAGATCGCCGCCTGTCAGCAGGCGGCCGTGGTGCACGACGGCGGCGGCCAGTCCGGTGCCCACGGTGACGACGAGCGCGTCGTCGTATCCCGCCGCCGCTCCGACCGCGGCTTCACCGTAAGCGTACATCCGCACGTCGTTGTCCAGGATCACGGGAGCGCCCAACAGCGCGCCCAGCCGATCCGCGAGCGGAAAGTCCCGCAGGGGAAGATTGGCCGCGTGCCGGACCACGCCCCGCCGCGCGTCCAGAAAACCGGGGATGCCGACACCGACCGCGCGAAGCGCGCCCGTCTCCGGCGAAGACGGAAAACCCGCTTTCGCCGAACGGATCGTGAGCAGCTCGCGCACCATCTCCGCGAGTTGCCGCACCAGCGCGTCGCCGTCGGAAGTTTCCGTCCGTTTTTTGACCGTGGCAAGCAGACGCCCCTCCGCATCCACCATGCCGGCCCCCGTGTTCGTCCCGCCGACGTCGATGCCGACAAACACGGATTCCGCTTCGTCAGCCATCAACACGCACTCCTTTGACATACGTGCGGACCACCGTCAAATCCGGTCCAAGCGCCACCAGATCGGCGTCTTTGCCGACTTCGATCGATCCTTTGCAGTCGTCCGCGCCGATTTGCCTGGCGGGATTGATTGTCAGCGCGGGAAGCACTTCGGCCAGCGGCAGGCCGGTGAACGCGACCGCCTGCTTCAGCGCCCGGTCCATCGTCAGGCAGCTGCCGGCCAAATTTCCGCTGTCCCGGAGCACCGCCTTGCCCTCTTTCACCGCCACGGGCAGGCCGCCCAACCGGTAGCCGTCGCCGTCCGGCATGCCGGCCGCCGCGATCGCGTCCGTCACCAGCGCGATCTTGTCGCGGCGTTTGACCGCGAACACAAGCTTGACCACATCCGGATGGACATGAAACCCGTCGCAGATCAGCTCCACCGTCAGTTCGTCGCGGAGCAGCGCGGCGCCGACGATGCCCGGCACGCGATGGTGCAGCGGGTTCATGGCGTTGAACAGGTGGGTGACGTGCGACGCCCCCGCCTCGATCGCCCGCCGCACGGTCTCCGAGTCGGCTTCGGAATGGCCGATGGAGACCGTGACGCCGCGGTCGCGCAGAGCGCCGATCCGGCGCAGCGCGTCGCCGCACTCCGGCGCCAGCGTCACCAGGCGCACCGCTCCCCGCCCGCGCGCCAGCAAATCCTCCATTTCATCCCGGTCAAACGGACGGATGAGCGCCGGGTTTTGCGCGCCGCACCGCCGGGGGTTGAGGAACGGCCCTTCCAGATGAAGTCCCAGCACTTCCGCGCCGCCGGCGGCGACGCCCCTTTCCATCGCGCGTACAACGCCATCCACCGCGCGTTCGAGCTCGTTTCTGGGCGCCGTCATCGTGGTGGCCAGGAAAGACGTCGTCCCGTGCAACGCGTGAAACCGCGCGATCCGCCCGATGGCCTCGTCATCGTCCGCCGCGTCCATCACGTCGGCCCCGCCGCCGCCGTGCACGTGGACGTCGACGAATCCGGGCACAAGCGAGAGTCCTTCGGCGTCCCACACTTCATCGGCGTCGCCCGGCTTCGCCGGCGGACCGTCCTCCGGTCCGCAAATGCGCGCGATCCGCCCGCCGACCGCATACACCGAACCGCCCGTCAACACCCGATCGGGCAAATAGACGTTGGCGTTCCTGATCCACAATCCTTTCAAGACTCTTCACCGTCTCGTTCTTTCCGAAATCCCGAAATGCCGTGCCCAAACGGATATCGCTCCGACAGGGTGACCGGCAGGCGGCCCCGGGCCTCCGTCTTCCCGGCCAGCACTTCGGCCAGCGCCTCCATCATGCAGGGGGTGTTCTCGTAACAGGCCGCGTAGGCGTGAACCTCCGGAAACGCGAGGAAATCGTACGGGTTGCGGAGCGCCGCCGCCGTCACCCGCACCCCTTCGCAGGCCAGCAGACGGTTCACCAGTTCGGTTTGTCCCGCCGCGAAGGCGGCGTTGTACGTCCCGACCACCACCTGCAGGAGTGCCCGATCGCTTCCCGGCTCTCCGCGGACCGCGGCGCGTTCGCGAATATTCTTCAGCGCCTTGCCGATCTCCGCCAGCGTCTCCCGAATCTCGTCTTCGCCGGGAACGGCGCCGATCCTGAACTCCTTCACCCGGCCGAGATACGGCGCGAGCGCCCGGCCCAACGTCAGCTCCCGGGCCAACGCTTCGTCCACTTCCGTTCCCTGCCGCACCTCGGGCCAGACGACGAACGTCGGCACATCCCGCCGAAGCGGCAGCGCGCCGCGCTCGTTCCGCACGAGCGTCACGCTGCGCCGGCAAACTTCCCGGGCGAGCGCCGCCGCTTCACCGCCGAAATCGAAATCATCCGTCCCGGCCCCGGCATCGGAGCGATCGGCCGGAACGGGACCGAACGGAACCGCCGCCGACTGTCTGGCCTTCAACCCCGCAATGCGCCGCACCGACTCGTCGATTCGCTCCTCGGCGATTTCCCCGGCGACGACCGCCTCGTACAATGCGTCGAGCGCGGCGATTTGCAGCGCCGGCGTATGGCTGACCAGCACGACGTCCGCGCCGGCCTTCACCGCCATCACCGCCCCCCGGGCGACGCCCACCGTACCTGCGATCGCCTTCATTTCCAGACAGTCCGTAAACACCACGCCGTCGTATCCCCATTCGTCCCGCAGCAGGCCGCGCAGAATGCGCGGCGACAACGTTGCCGGAAGACCGTCCGGTTCCAACGCCGGAAACCGCACGTGCGCGGTCATGATCGCGTCCGCGCCGGCGGCGGCCGCCAGCCGGAACGGCAGCAGCTCCACTTCTTCCAGGCGTTTCCGATCGTGCGGCACGGTCGGCAGCTCACGATGCGAATCGGCCACGGTGTCGCCGTGCCCCGGAAAATGCTTCGCACAGGCGACCACCCCCGCCTCCCGGTATCCCCGGATGGCCGCGATGCCCAGTTCGGCCGCCAGTTCCGGACGCTCGCCGAACGAGCGCACGCCAATGACCGGATTGGCCGGGTTGTTGTTGACGTCCAGGCAGGGTGCAAAATTCAGATTGACGCCCAGCCGCATGAGCTGCGCGCCGGACGCATAGGCCGTCTCGCGCGCCCACTTCGCCGAGCGCGTCGCGCCGAGCGCCATGTGGCCCGGCATGACCGTCACGCCCTGGTCGAGGCGCACCACCATGCCGCCTTCCTGGTCGACGGCGATCCACAGCGGCGCCTTCGTCGCCTCCGCAGCCAATTCGCGCAGCGCGGCCGACAGGCTGGCGACTTCAGGGGCGCTGCCCGCGTTCCGGCGGAAGTAGATCACCCCGCCGAGCTTGCGTTCGCGGATCAGCGCCCGAATTTCGTCCGTCGGCGCCTTGCCGTCGAAGCCGGCCATCACCATCTGCCCGATTTTGTCGCGCAGGCTCCAGCCGGCCAGGTTCACGCCTTCTCCTGTTTCCCGCCAAACCCCCGCATTGCTCAATTCGTCCCGCTCTCCTTCCGGTCGTTCGTTTTTCGCCGTTCCCGCCAGGCCGACGGCAGTTCGCCGGTCACCTTGTGAAACACTTTATTGAAATATCTCCGCTCGGCGTAACCGACCGAACGGCCGATGTCCGAAATGCTTCGATCCGTGAGGAGCAGCAGCGACTTGGCCAGCTCCACCCGTTCCGCCGTCACGTACTCCAGGAATGTGGCGCCGAAATGCTGTTTGAACAGCAGGCTGAAATAGCTGGCGCTGATGCCGAGGTGCCCGGCCACTTCGTCGACGCCGAGATCCCGGGACAGGTTCCGGTCGATGTAATCCTTCGCGATGTGCATGAGCCGGTCGCCGGTCTTTTGGCGTTCCGACGTTTCCAGGCTCAGCTCCACGATGCGCCGCACGGCCGCGAACATGTCGCTTACCCGGTCGGCCAGCTCCACGAGACGCCAGATTTCGTCCTCCTGTTCGGCGGTCAGCGCGCCCAGCGCCCGCATTTCGCGCAGCAAATAGAGCGCGATGAAATGGGCCGCCTTCTCGGCCCGGGCCAGCGACCGCCCCGACTCCGCCGCAAGGCGCGCCGTCAGCAGGCGCAGCGCTTCTGCGACGCGATCGCGCTCCACCCGTTTCAGCGCGGCAACCAATTGTCCGACCGGTCCCCACAGCTCCTCCCGGGTCGCCTCCTCATCCGCCGCCCCGTCGTTCCACAGCACCGAGCGGTTCCGGTCCGCGGCCAGATGCACCGTGCGCTGCAGCGATCGGAACACCGGAGAAAGTTCGTGGATCGCAATTTCCGCCGGGTGGATGCCGACCGTGACGGGCAGGCCCGCATGGGTCCACACCGCTTCCTGCAGCAGCGCCGCCCACCGCCCGGCGCGCTCGCGCAGCCCGTCCGTGCGCCGCCCCGCCGGCTCAAGCGGTTCGGCATCCCGCTGCCCCGCAGTCTCTCCCGGCTCTGCCTCCTCGTCCCCTGCGCTGCAGCGCCCGATCAGCACGCACCACTCGCCTTCACGCATCGGCAGCACGGCGTGCCTGAGCCCCTCCGCCGCAAGCGCGTCCCGCAGCGCGTCGCGCGCCGCGACCAGCCACATCTTCCGCTCGCGCTCCCGGACGACGCGGCACCGCTGCGCGTAGTCGTCAATGTCGGCGAGCATCATGACAAAACGCCACCGCTCCGGCTCCTCCCCGTCGATCCAGCGCGGCGGCGGAGCGGAGGCGTGATCCGTCAGCAGATCGTGCAGCATTTTCTCGTACGCCAGGCGCATCGCCTGATCCAGCCGCGACTGCTCGCTGTCCCGGGCCTGCCTTCGTTCGCGGATCGCGCCCGCCAGCCGTTCGATGAGCGCGGTCAGTTCGTCGTAGCGGATCGGCTTCAGCACATAATCGCGCACCCCGTACGGAATGACCGAGCGGGCATAGTTGAAATCCTGATACCCGGTGAGCATCACCACTTCCGCTTCCTCGTCCGTCTCGCGCAGCTGCCGCAGAAACTCGATCCCGTCCATGACCGGCATGCGGATGTCGCACAGAATGAGGTCCGGACGGTGCCGCCTCGCGATGTCGAGCGCCTGCACGCCGTTTCGCGCCAGCCCGACGACTTCGATGTCCAGATCCGCCCACGGCAGCACCGCGTGCAAGTTTTGCAGAATCGGCTTTTCGTCGTCAACGAGCATCGCCTTCAGCCTCACGGGCAACCCCTCCCGCCATCTTCGGAATGACGATTTTGATCACGGTGCCCCGCCCCGGCTCGCTGCAGACGAACAGGCCATAGCGGCCGCCGTAGCGAATGCGGATGCGGTCCGCCACGTTGCGGACGCCGAGCCCGCGCCGCTCTCCCGTCTCCGGCGCGTCGCCGTGCCCGGCGGACGCGTCGGGGACGGCTTCGATCGCCGCCAGACGTTCCGGCGGGATGCCGATGCCGTTGTCCTCGACGCAGAACGCGATCCGTTCCCCTTCTTCGCGCGCGGTGACGCGGATGTGGCCCATGTACCCGATGCCCTCGAAGCCGTGCTGGATGCAGTTTTCGACCAGCGGCTGCAGCGTCAGCTTGGGCATGAGGCAGTTCATGAGCGAGGGCGGCACGTCGATGTCGAATTGAAACAGATCGTCGAAACGGTATTTCTGAATCTCCAGATAACTGAGCAAATGGTCCAGTTCCTGCGCCACCGTAATTTCTTCCCGCTGCAGAATGCTGATGCGCAGCATGCTGCCGAGCCGTGTCACCATCCGGCTGACCTTCTGCCCTTCGTTCTGCACGGCCAACGCGTTGATCGACTCCAGCGCGTTGAACAGAAAATGCGGCTTGATCTGCGCCTGCAGCGCCTGCAGTTCGGCGCGCGTCTTGCGTTCCTGCTGCCGCTTCACTTCCTCGAGCAATTCCGCGAGGCGGCTGACCAGCCGGTTGAACCCGCGGGCCAGGAGCGACGTCTCGTCGTTGCCCTGCAGCGGCAGCCGGGCGGTCAAATCGCCCCGTTCCACCCGGCCCATGACGTGCACGGTTTGCACGATCGCCCGCGCGACCCGGTTGGCGAACAGCCGGATGAACAGCAGCGCCGACGCGAGGCAGAGGAGCAGGATGGCCGCGACCCAGCGGGAGTACTGCAGCACTTCGCTGGACAGGGCGTGCCAGGAGGTGACGGACACCAGGCGCCAGTCTTCGATCCCTAAGCCGATGCTGGAGATGACGCTGTCCTGTCCGTCAAACCGGCTGCGCGCGCTTCGGTACGCCTCACCAGACAAAAGCGGTCGTTCCGCCAGCTCGGACAGCTGTTTTCCGTTCAGGGCGCCGCCGCTGTCGTACAGCACCAATCCGCCGCCGTTCACGATGAAAAACCGGGTGGCGGTCTGGTTTTGCCGGTAACGGAAATATCGGAACACCGACTCCAGCCCCGAATTTTTGATCTGCACCAGCAGAATGCCCTTGTCTTGCAGCGTGTCGATGTCCTTCACGACGCGGATTTGCGTGAACACCGGCTCCGAACCGGTCAGTTCCGGATATTCATAGGGGCCTACCCACAGCGGCAGGCCGTCCCGCTCCAGCACTTGCTTATGCAGCCGCGTCTCGATGAACTGCGCGTACGGCATGGCCTGAAAACGCTCTTTCGTGAAAATGCGGTAAATCCGTCCGTCGTCCAGCGCGTACATCAGGGCGTAACTGACCGATGGGTGATAGACGAGCAGCTCCCGGAACTTCTGCTGCACCTCGTTCAGGTTGAGGTAATCGATGTCCTCCACATCTCCGCCGTATGCATCGTTCAGTACATCCTGGATGGCGTCGCTGGCGATCGTGCTGTCGGTCACCTGGTTCATTTCCCTGAAAATGAAGCCGACCGACTGGCTCAGCGCGCGCAGCGTCAGTTCCGTCTGGCGGGAATGCTTCTCCTCGATCAGACCGGTCACCAGCGTGTAGAGCGCGACGGCCAGCACGACGAGCGGAACGATGATCAGAACCAGAAACGCGCCGAACAGCTTGAACCTCAGCGACATCGCACCCGGACTCCTTCGGACCGATTACCCCTTGACGCTGCCGACGGTCAACCCTTCGATGATTTTCTCCTGCAAAAACGCGTACAGCGCGAGCACCGGCGCCACGCTGAACACGATACCGGTACAGATCAGCGCGTAGTTCGTCTGGAAGGCGTCGCGAAATCCGACCATCCCGGTCGGCAGCGTGCGCAGCGCGTCCCTGCTGATGAAAAAGTTCGCCAGCAAATACTCGTTCCACGCGCCCAGAAAATTCACGATGAAGACGGTGACCAAAGCCGGCAATGTAAGCGGTAAAACTATTTTGGCAAAAAGTCCCGCCGAACTCAATCCGTCCATGATCGCCGCCTCCTCCAGTTCGCGCGGCAGCGACTTCATGAACGCCGCAAGGAGCAGCACGCCGAGCGGCAGCGCGCCCGCCGTGTAAGGGAGAAACAGCGCCCAGTGGGTGTTCAGCACGCCCAGCTTCATGACCAGCAAATATTGCGCGATGAACAGCACGTTGCCCGGGATGAACATGCCGATGAGCACCGTTTGATAGATCCATTTGCCGGCGCGCGGGAACCGCATCCGGACGATCGCGAACGCCGTGGCCGCGGCCAGCAGGGTGGAAGCGAGCGCGGACGTGAACGACAAATAGACGCTGTTGAAGAAATAGACGCCGATTTTGGCCTTGACCCAGGCTTCCGCGTAATTCTCCACGTGCCACGTTTTCGGAACGCCGAACGGACTCTCCGCGATTTCCACGTTGCTTCCTTTCAGCGAGGAAAACACGACGAACACGAACGGAAAAAGGACGACGGCGACATACGCCAGCAGCACCGCATGCGGCACGGCCCGCTTGAGCAGCATCAGAACTCGCCTCCTTGCATCCGCCGACCGAACGTGAACTGGTAAATCGACGTCAGGACGAGCGCGAAGGCGAAAATGATGAGGGCAATCGCCGTGCCGAACCCGTAGTTCGGGTCGACGCCCATCGCTTCGTTCACCATGTACGACGCCATCACTTCCGTCGCGCCGACCGGTCCTCCCTTCGTCATGACCAGCACGATGTCGACGACGCGCATCCCGCCGGCGATCGACAGCATCACCACGACGGAGATGATCGGCAGAATGAGCGGAACCGTAATGTTAAGCGCCCGTTGCCAGCCGCTGGCGCCGTCCACGACCGCCGCCTCGTGAATCTCCCGCGGAATGGCCAGAATGGCGGCCAGCACCAGCACGATGTAGAAGCCCATCCACTGCCAGGCGTTCGTGATCAGCACGGCCGGCAGCGCCCATTTCGATTCCGCCAGCCAATAGATCGGACCCGCGCCGAACAGCGCGAGCAGCCGGTTGAGCGGCCCGACCTCCGGTTCGTAGATGAACCCCCACAGAATGCCGATGACGGACGTGGACACGATGGAAGGCACAAACACGGTCGTCTTGTAGAAGCCCCTGAGCCGCTTGACGGAAGCGATCAGCAGGGCGAACAGCACGATGAGCGGAATTTGCACGAACACCGAAAACCCGATGAAGATGAGGTTGTTGATGATCGCGCGGCGAAAGTCCGGGTCGCCGAAGGCGTCGGCGAAATTGGACCAACCGACAAAGCGATAGCTTTCCAGGCCGTTCCAGTCGGTGAACGCGTAAAAGGAAGACGACAGCATCGGCCAGAGGAAAAACAGACCGTACAAGAGCAGCGTCGGGGCGATGAACAGCGTATAGATCCATGGATTGCGCATCGGATGTTTCAAACGGCTCCACCTCCATGAACAGACGGCGCCGCCCGCGCCAGGCGGGGCGGCGCCGCCACAAGGCTTCCGGACTCGGACCCGGCTCTCTTGCGGCACTTACGACTTCGCGTTGGCCTCCTGCTGGACTTCCTGCAACGCTTCCGTCACCTGCGCGGCGGTCGCCTGGCCGGCAATCAGCTTCTGGATTTGCGCCTCGGACTCCTTGTAAACGTCCGATGAGACGGTGGAGTCGAAGTGCGAGAACGCGCCGCCGGCTTGCCGCATCGTTTCCATGATCTGCTTGACAAGCGGGTCCTCCACTTTGCCGATCGCGTCATCGGACAGCTTCATCGACGGCAGCACGCCGTCTTCCAGCAGTCCCCTGAGCTGCATTTCTTCGCTGTACATGTTTTTGATGAACGCCTTCACGGCGGCCAGCTCGCGTTCGTTCAAATCGGCGGAGAACCCGTAGCCGTTGCTGTAGTTCCCGTTGACGAACGTTTGATCGCCTTTGCCGCCGGGCACGGGAGGCATCGGGAAAAATCCGACCTTGCCGGTGAGCTCGCCCGCCTGCTCCGGATCCTTGAACACGGACGAACGCCAGCTGCCGTCGAACATCATGCCCGCCTTGCCCGTCACAAACTGGTTCAGCATGTCGGCGTACTCGAGGCCGAGCTCGCCTTTGGTGAAGTACCCTTTTTTGACCCATTCTTCATATTTCGCGAACGCGGCCGTCACTTCCGGCGAATTCCACGCGTGCGTGCCGGCGGGGAAACCGTCGATCGCCTCGGGGCCGGCGTAGCGGCCGATCAGCGTGTTGACCATCATGAGCGGCACCCACGCGCCTTTCGACCCCATGGCGAACGGGGTGATCCCGTTCTGTTTGAGTGTTTCCGCGGCCGCCTCCAGCTCCTCCCATGTCGTCGGCACCTTGATGTTGTACTGCTCGAACAGCGGGATGCTGTAGAAAAATCCTTCCGTGCTTCCGCCGATCGGCAGGCCGTATACTTTGCCGTCCAGCGTAAACTGGCTCAGGTTGAGGAACTTGTCGGCGATGCCCAGCTCTTCGATGATCGGCGTCACGTCGAGCAGCCTGCCGGCTTTGGCGTACTTCAACGCGTCGCCCGCGCCGCCGAACAGGTCGAAGATTTTCGGCGGATTGCCCGCGGCCATCTCGGCCGGCAGCTTCGTGAAGCGGTTGACCTGGTCCTCGACGCCGTCGAGCTCGAACTTCAGGCCGGGGACTTCCGCCTCCGTTTGCTTCACCACGTCGTCCAGAATCGCTTTCCGGAATTTTTGCGCTTCGCCGATTTGAATATGCCGGAGCGAAACGGTGAACGGCTCGGCGTCCGCCTGCGGCTCCGTCCCGGACGTCTCGCCGCCGGTATTGCCGCTTTCCGACGCGCCAGGCGAATTGCTGACGCCGTTTCCGTTGGTTGCGTTTTCATTTTTGTTCGAACCGCATGCCGCAAGCGCCGCGGACAGGGCGAGGAACAGGACCATGACGGCGATTCCCAACCTTTTTTTCATCGACTGACCTCCCGTCTGTGGTTTCGTATCACAGTTTCAATTATAGAGAGAGGTCGGCGTTCGGCAGAAGATACATAATTCCATGATTACGGGATAAATTTCTTGAATAGCTGCGGTTGGGTCGCCAAAGGCCTGCATGAAAGGACAAGAGTTGTGCACTCCATTATGACCGGATATGAACGTTCTCGCCGCGGCTTGCGCATGGTTCACTCGGCGGCTTACGGCGCAGCATCAACAGAATCGGCATGGCAACTGCAAGAAAAATGACGATGAGCAGGAAGGTGTCTTGCAGCCCGGCCATATATACGACCGGGTTCGCCTCGCCGCCTTCACTGCCCGCCGGAATGCTCCCGGGACCTTGCAGCGATCGGGATCTTGCTTCCAGACGCTGATAAAAATAAGAAACGAAGCAGCCGACGCCGATTCCGCCAAATACTTGCCTCACCCAGTGCAAAAGCGCCGAAGCGTGTCCCGACATCTCCCTCGCAACCGCCTGCATGCCGACGTTCAACAGCGGCGTCAGCGACAAGCCGATGCCGACATTGCGCATGCACATCCAGAATACCGCATACGCCGTTCCCGTGACGGGCCCGAAACCCGCAAACGCCCAGGTGCTGATGAGAAGAAGCACTGTACCCGCCGCAATCAACGAGAATGCGCGGACGCTGCCGCTCAATCTGCCGGCGGCAATCGTTGCGGCGGTTACCGCGCATGCGCCCGGCAGGAAGAGCAGTCCGACTTCGAATGGGGTGTACATGGACAACGAACACGATGAAAGCCAGCGTTCCCGCCAGCAGCCCGATGATCGCTGCGGGCGAACCCAGTCCCCAGGCGTGGAGATTTCCGAATACCATGAGATAAGCCGCGCTGGCGGCCGCTGCCAGAAACATGCCCCACCCGTCCAGTCCGGGACGCCGGGGCGAAGCCGCTTCGGGCAAATACCGAAGGCCGATCAACATCGCGGCTGCGCTGGGGATGACGGTCACCCAGAACATCATCGGCCAGTACACGCCTTGAAACCACCCGCTTGCGCTCGGCGCTACGGCGGTAGCGGTAATCGAAGCCGCAGACCATACGGAGACGGCCTGCGGCTGTTTTGCCCTTGGTACAATCTGATACAGCAGAGCCAGCGTGACGGGCTGAACAAGCCCCGAGAACACGCCCTGGATCGTCCGGAACACGACCAGCGAGCCGAGGTTCCAGGCAATGCCGCAGCATACGGACGTCAGCGTCAAACCCGCCATGCATACGGCGAAAATGCGCCTGTACCCGAACCGCGAGCCCAAATACCCGCTGATCGGCGCGATCATGCCGGCGGCCAGCATAAAGCACGTGACCAGCCATTGCAGGGACGCCGGGTCCGCGTCGAAAATGCCGGCGAATGCCGGGATGGACACGTTCAGCGACACCGTATGGTAGATGCCGACAAATGAGCCGGCAATCAAGGCGAACTGCCCGCTCCAGCCCGAAGGACGGCTGCCGGAATTGCCCGTCTCCGGCTCAAAATGCTCCATCTTGTATCTCTCCACACCGGAATTTTATTTGATCAGGCCGGAAAATGGCAGGCCGCGTAATGACCCGGACCGATTTCCTGAAGCTCGGGAGCCTCCAGCTTGCAACGCTCCGTCGCCGCCGGACAGCGCGGATGGAACCGGCAGCCGGAAGGCGGCGCGGCGGGCGACGGGACTTCCCCTTCGATCACCCGGGCCGTTCCTCTGCCGGCGGGATCCGGATGCGGGATCGAGGCGATGAGCGCCCTTGTGTAGTGATGGGCCGGATGCAGGAACAATTCCGCGCTGTCCGCCACTTCAACCAGCTGTCCGAGATACATCACACCGATCCGGTCGGACAGATGGCGCACCACATGCAGCCCGTGCCCGATGAACAGATACGTGAGCCCCATCCGCTCCTGAATGTCCAGCAGCAAATTCACAATCTGCGCCTGAACGGAGACATCGAGCGCCGACACCGGTTCATCCAGCAGCAGAAAAGCCGGGTTCAGCGCGATGGCGCGTGCGATGCCGAGCCGCTGCCGCTGCCCTCCGGAAAATTGATGCGGGTAGCGGTCGGCCATGTATCACTTCCGGATGCCGGTGGATTTCCCGCCGCCACTGCACCATTTCATCTTGCATTGAACGAATGCAGGCCAATATGGGAGCGGTGTCCATCACCGAATCCGCTTCGATTTCCGGCATGCTCATAAGACCTTTCCCATGCCGATCGCACACCTGATGCTGTTCTGAGTTGAGCCCAGCTTAAGCTGATTTTTCCCCATGCCTGAACCTCCCGCACGTAATTTCAAACATTTCATATCTGTTTAGTGTTATTTGGGTTGCTATTCATACTGTAACCTCAAGATGACCTTCCGGGGATATACGAAAGATTGAACGTTGATTCGGAGATTTCTATCAAAGGCTTCTGCAAGGATCAACCGGCTGCGGCGGCCGTCCAAAAGCCGCCGGAACATGGAACGGATCGGCATGAAGATCGGATTTATCAAAGCGTTGTGGACCTACTGGGACACCGGCCCGAAAACGCCGCCGCGGCCGCGCTGTATGAGAAGACAGGCTTTCATGTTACCGGCGAGATCATCGGGGTAAGATTGTCTGTTGCTATTCATTTGATTGATCCGCAATATAGTTTACATAATTTTTATTATGGAATATATAAACCGAAATGAATTTATAAGTTTACATAATATTAATTACAATCACTATTAACCTTACAACTCCGGATGCCAACCTTCCCCGCTGATGGTACAATAAGACTTGTCAGAGCACCGGCCCATACGGAGGGATCGCATGAACGTCATCAAGCTGAAAGACAGACAGGAGCTCGACCGGCGCGTGCCTTCGATGCCTTGGTACGTGGAGCAGTTCATCAACTACAAACTGCCCGATCTGTCCCCCTCTTCCCTGCTCGAATACGTCCGCGACTACGAAACTTTCTTTCGCTGGCTGATGGCGGAGGGGCTGACGGAGGCGCGGGAGATGAAAAATATTCCGCTCTCCGACCTCGAGAATTTGCGCATGGAGACGATCGACCATTACAAAATGTACCTCGCCGCGCACAAAGACCGGGCCAACAGCCGGACCACGATCTCGCGCAAACTGTCCTCGCTTCGCTCGCTGTTCCATTATTTGAGCCAGATTGCCGAGGACGAAAATTTTTACCCGCTGCTCAAGCGGAATGTGATGGCGAAAGTGTCGATCAAACGGACGCACAAACCGAAAGATTCGGCGGCGCGTCTCGAAGGAAAGCTGCTGCAAGAGGATGAAATCGCGGAATTTTTGCAATATGTGAGGGAATACTATGCCGGCGACCTGGCGGGCAACAAACAGGCGCTTGCGGCCTACGAGCGGAACAAAGTCCGCGATGCCTGCATCATCAGCCTGATCCTCCACTCCGGCCTGCGGGTATCCGAAGTTGTCAACCTGAACGTCGACGACGTCGACTTGAAGCGCAAGCTGGTTTACGTTTACCGCAAAGGCGCCAACGACGAGACATTCAAGACGCCCGTCTATTTCCGGCAGGACGCGGTCGAAGATCTGAACCGCTATCTGCAGCTCAGGGAAAGCCGCTACAACGCGCCCAAGAAAGAAAAAGCGCTCTTCCTCGCCGTGGCGAACGGCAAGAAGGAAGGCTCGCGCATGACCAAGCGGGCCATCCAGGAGATGGTCATCAAGTACGCGAGACGGTTCGGCAAACCGTATCTTTCCGTGCACAAACTGCGCCATTCCTTTGCAACCGACTATTATCTGCGCAACGATCTGTACAAGACGCAGGAGCAGCTCGGTCACGCCTCGCCGGAGACGACGCAAATTTACGCCCATCTGACGGACAAGACGATGGCCGAGGCGATCGACCGTCCGAGAGCGGATGCGTGACGGCAATGAAAAAGCCGAGGGTTCTTCTTGCCGAAGAACGCTCGGCTTTGCCGCTATTTCAGCGGCCCGTCTCACGATTGCGGCCGCGAAGACCCGCAAGTCCGATCAGACCGAGCAGGCCCAGCCAGCCCCAGTCAAAATCGTTGTTGTTGTCAGTAGCCGCCGCGCGGACCGTACGTTCCGTACCGCGAACCATACGTTCCGTACCGCGAACCGTACGATCAATCAACCCGTTGTTGTCGCCGTTAACGTTGTTGCGGCGGAAGTTGCGGTCATTGTCCATGAAATTGGTCGTTGCCGGGTCTTCCATCATACGGTTGGTGTAACCGCTCGTCCCCGATTTGTTCACGCTCGTTCCCGTGTACGCGGATGTGTGGCCTTTGCCCGTCGAGCTATTCACACCGCCCTCCGCGAATACAGGGGAAGATAACGCCAACATCAGGGCTGTTGCGGCGACCGCACCTTTCAAAGTACGTCTCATTCGAATCGGCTGCCACCTTTCTCTCCAGGGATGGATTGAGCGTCGGGCACTATTCTCCGCCTGGCTCAACTATGGTATGCCCCGTAGACAACAATCCGATTCGAACGGGATCAGGAAGTTGATGGCGGATTGCCGCGAAGGACAGCCGCATGCACGATGCATGCTGATTCACAAGCCCAATCGCGATTTCAGCGCCTCGGCCTCCTCCTTCGCGGCCGGACGGCCGCCGTAGCGCACTTCTTCATAAACCTGATCCAGCCGGCTGTCCGCATCCCGGTTATCGCCGTCGATCTCCTGCAAGGCGCTGATATTCTCCCGCGGCGTCCAGCTTAAGCGGTAGCGGAATCCCCGTTTCCCGGCAAGCTGAAATCTGCGCCGGAACAGCCAGCGAACCCGCTCTTCCGGCGACATGGCCGCCCAGGATTCCCGGCGGCCGATCGACCGCAGCCGCCGGATGACGCCGGCAGCCATGGATTCCCCGGTCAGCCGCTCGACCTCGTCCACATAACCGCCGGTATCCGCGGATCGCGTCCGTTCCCGCCAGGCGGCCAGCCAGCGGGCGATCAGCCGCGCCAAGGCCGGAATGCGCAGCAACTGCCTGAGCGCTAGGACGGCAAGCGCGATCAGCGCCAGTACGCCGATGGCGACCGCGATTCGTTCCAGCAACAGCAAGAACCAGTTCGGCTCGCTTTCCTCGGGCATGGGCAGCCCGGGCATCATCGGTTGAGCGCCCGGATCTGCCGGCAATTCGTCCGGAACCGGATCGCCGATCTTGCCGGTCAGCCACTCGATCAGCCGTCTGAGCCAGCCGATGAACATATGCCAGAGCGCCTCCAGATGGCGGAAGAACGCAATGAACAGCGCAATGGCCGTAAAAGCGGCCGCCAGACTACGGTTGCGAACCCTGATGGACCGGGGCACCGATCCGCCGCTCTGATCCAGGTTGGCATCCATGAGCGCAATCCGGTTTACGCGCCGGATGGTCAAGAGCAGCGTGATGACCCCGCCCGCCGCCAGCAGCATCCGGTAAGGCTCCATGCTGTCCATAAACCCTGCGGCAATCGATGCGATGAAATAGAGGATCAGCGCAGGCGTCAGCATATCGCGCATCCGCCGGTCGTCAGGCAGCACCGGTGACATCCCGTGCAGGACAAAGGCAGCCGCAACGAGACTCGCGGGCAGCGCACCGAAACCGTACGGACGAAGCGCCAACCCGATGCCGGCTCCTATGGCCGCCGCCAATGCGAAACGCGAGGCCCGCCGCATCCGGTTCCATCGCGCCGTCAGCCTTTCGCCTGCCGCATAACATATCGGAAGCGCCGCCAAGAAAACATAAAATACGGATGCCGGCAGCCCCCATGAAGAGACAAACACCGGCACCGGCAGCCAGATGATCGTCGTCGTTGCGCCAAGCCAGACGGCGAGCAGAAGTCTCCGCGCGTTCATGCCGGTTGCCCCGCTTTCTTCTTGCCCGATGCGTTGCGGTCTGGCAGGCGAAGCGGCAAGATGCGCACCGCATGGCCCTGCTGCTCCAGCTTCCGCGCCGCTTCGGCGATCCGGTCGTTTTCATAGGACGTCAGTATGGCGATATCCGTACGGCCGGCCAGCCGCTCGCCGATCATCTGCAGCAGCTCATGCAGCGGAAGAAGCCGTTCCGTCTTGAGCCGGGCCATCGATTCGAAGATCGCCGTCAGATGCGGGTGGCCCGCATCCGGCTCGACGTACGCCGGCTTTTCCTCGCCGGTTCGTCCCGCCTCCGCGGCGTTCGCCGCAAATCCGGCTTCCAGGCCGTTCTCCACGGCATGCCGGGCCATGCCCGCCGCCGCCGACAAACCGTATTCGACCAGCTCGTCATCCGTCGCGACGCTCCACATGCCTTCATGATCTTCCACATTCAGGACAATCATCAGCCGATGGTCGGCCGAATAATCGCGCTTGTGCACCTGCAGCTTCCCGGTGCGCGCCGACGCCTTCCAGTTGATGCCCTTCAGCGGGTCGCCGTACCGGTATTCGCGCGTGCCCGCGATCAGGAACGGGTCGTCGACGATCCAGCGCCGGACGACCGCTTCCCCCATCCAGCTGTGGGCCGGCAGATCCCACTCCTCGGGCAGCAGCGGCTTCGGATAGACGATCAGTTCGAATCCGATATCGATGCGCCGGGTCGCCGAGGCGAAGCCGAACAGGTCACCCGCCGTCATCGAGACGGATTCGGCGCGGTAATAGCCTCGTTTTATGCACTTTACCGTATGCCGACGCGTAATGCGCGTATAGGGCATCAGGCTGAACAGACTTTTGTGGTTCTGATAAATATTCCCCGCGCTGACGTCGAAGTTCGCCTGCGTCCCGAAGCTGAGCGCCGCCGGCATCTGTGACTCCACGCGCAGCCACGGCACGGGCAGCCACTTGCGGTTCTCGATCGTCTCCACCATCTCGATCTCGTCGCCCTCGTGGCACGATCTCACGCTGAGACGGCGGTCGTACCGGATGCGGAGGAGTCCGGTACGGCGGAACAGGTAAGCCTGCAGCAGCATCAGCAGGATGAAGGTCAGCAGGATGAAATGAAAAGCCATCTTCGGCCTCCTAACTGGCGCCCAGCGTTTCCTCCGCAGGCACCGGAACCTCGTCGAGCACTTGCCGGATGACCGCCTCGGCGGCTTCCTGCTTCGAGCGGGTCGCGCTGCGCAGCACAATCCGGTGGGTCAGCACATCGGGCGCCATCGTCTTGATGTCATCCGGCACGACGTATGCCCGGCCCTGCAGCGCCGCATAGGCCTGCGCCGCCTTGAGCAGCGCCTGGCTGCCGCGCGGGCTGACGCCGACGTACACGTCAACGTGCGAACGCGTCCGCTCCACGATGCCCACGATATACCGCAGCAGATCGTCATGCACCGCGACTTTCGCATACAGCCGCTGCGCTTCCAGGATCGCCTCCCGCCCCACGACGGGGCTGATCTCCTCCAGCGGGCTCGCGTCCATGAACCGCTTCAGAATATGAAGCGCCTCCTTGCTGTCCGGATAACCCATGCGCAGCTTGAACAGGAACCGGTCGAGCTGCGCTTCCGGCAGCGGGAACGTGCCCTGGTTCTCGACCGGATTCTGCGTCGCGATGACGAGGAACGGCCGCTCAAGCGCATGCGTATGCCCGTCAATGCTGAGCTGGCGCTCTTCCATGCATTCGAGCAGGCTCGATTGCGTGCGCGGCGTCGCCCGGTTGATCTCGTCCGCCAGCACGATGTTGGCGAACAGCGGACCGGGACGGAATTCAAATTCGCCAAGCTTTTGATTGAAGAAATGAATGCCCGTCAAATCCGAAGGCAGAAGGTCCGGCGTGAACTGGATCCGCTTGAACGTGCAGTCCAGCGAAACTGCAAGCGCTTTCGCAGTAAGCGTTTTGCCGGTGCCGGGCACATCTTCAAGCAGCACGTGGCCGGAGGTGATGATGGCGATCAGCAGGCGGTCAATCATTGTCTCCTTGCCGACGATCACCCGCGCGACGTTCGCGCGGATGGCTTCGGCCATGTCGCGAATCGGCGTCAGATCCATGGCTGAAATTCCTTTCTGCCGCACCCTCTCGATGAAAAAAAATCCCGCCAACAGACGCACGTACGAGGAAGGCGCGGCGGGAGTCATTTTTTCCAGTGTAGCCCATTCGGGTCGGAACCGTCAATTGCCGGCAGCCGGACCGCTGACGGCTTTGCAACGCCGCCAGCGGATTGCCTTTCACTGCCGAATGCCCGGCGAAGTCGAAAGCACCGACTGCATCGCGTGTTCCGCCTGGCGGACGCGTTCGCGGATCGCCTGCAGCTGCCGGAGCTGCGCGTCCATCTGCACCTGGACCTGATTCTCCGCGCGTGCGATCTCCGAGTTCAAATTCTGCAGTTCGACGAGCAGCGTGCGGAGCCGGTCGGAATAACGGTCCGCGCCCGCCCGAAGCAGCGCTTCCCGCGCCATCGCCTGTTCCTGCTCCTGGCGGATGCGCTGCTGCTCCTGAAACTGTTCGTAGGTCATCTGCTGCGGCACGAAGCCCGTGCCGCCCGCCGGTTGCGATTGCTGCATGGGGATCCTCCTTGTCGGCAGATCGGAATGACATTCACCGTTAACATGCCCTGCCGCAAGGAAAAATATGCCTCCGTTACAGCGCCATCTCCAGAATCGCCTTGACGTCGTCCTTCTCCAGCTTGCGGAACGAACCGAGCGGACCGAAGCGGACGGCGTCCTCCGCCATCACATCGAGCTTCTCCCGGCCGATGCCGGCTTCGCCCAGCGTCGCGGGCGCGCCGATCCGGGTGAAGTAATCGCGGGTTGCCTGGATGCCGGCGAGCGCGATTTCCTCGTCGGACTTGCCCGCGGGATCGATATCCCAGACGCGGACGGCGTACTGCACGAACCGGTCGATGCGCGAGCGGTAGACATATTTCATCCAGTTCGGGAACACGATCGACAGGCCCGCTCCGTGTGCAATGTCATAGACGGCGCTGATCGCGTGCTCGATCTCATGCGACGCCCAGTCCTGCTGCACGCCGACGCTGATCATGCCGCCGTTCAGCGCGTAGGTGCCGCACAGCATCAGGTTTGCGCGGGCGGCGTAATTGTCCGGTTCGCGGATGGCCAATTCGCCGTTCTCGATGACCGTCTTCAGAATCGACTCGCAGAGCCGCTCCTGCAGCGGGGTGTCGGTCGTCAGGCTGAAATATTGCTCGAACACGTGCGACATCATGTCGACGATGCCGTTCGCCGTCTGGTCGGCGGGCACCGTGAACGTCAGCTCCGGATCGAGAATCGAGAACTTCGGGTACACGTGAATGCTGCCCATGCCGCGCTTCTGATTGATTTCCCAGTTCGTGATGACCGTATTGCCGTTCATCTCCGTGCCGGTCGCCGCCAGCGTCAGCACCGCGCCGAGCGGCAGCGCCTTCTCGACGCGCGCCTTCCGGGCATAGAAGTCCCACACATCCCCTTCATACGGCACGCCGGCCGCGATCGCCTTGGCCGCGTCGATGACGCTGCCGCCGCCGACCCCGAGGATGAATTGCACATCGTGCTCGCGGCAGAGTTCAATCCCGCGGTGGACGGACGTCAGGCGCGGGTTCGGCTCGACGCCCGGAAGCTCGTACACTTCCGCGCCGATGCCCTTGAGCTGCCGAAGCACCTGATCGTAAAGACCGTTCCGCTTGATGCTGCCTCCTCCGTAGACGAGCAGCACGCGCTTGCCGTAAGGCTCCACCAGTCCGCCGAGTTCGGATACCGTTCCGCGGCCGAACACAATCTTCGTAGGGTTGTAGAACGCAAAATTGTTCATAAACGCGTGTTTACCTCCTCGTAATCCCATGCCGTAATTCTTTTTCCATCCTTAAGCATAGTCGAAAACGTGCGGTAAGACAATCGCCGGCGCCGCGGACCAAGCCGTTCAAATTGAGCGCCTGCCCCCCCTGTGTTAGAATTAATGCCATCAACGCGGAAGACGAACCGGAGTGGAGAAGACGAAATGGACAAACGGCGGCAGGCTGTGTGGATGGCATCATTGGCGGCGATGTTGACAAGCTTGACCCTGCTTGCGGGTTGCCGGACGACGGACGAACGGAAACCCGATGAGCGCATCGAATTGCTCGTCTCCGCCGCCGTCAGCCTGCAGCGCAGCATGGACCGGATCGGCGAAGCGTTCGAGCAGGCGCATCCCGACATCCGAATCACGATGAATTACGGCTCGTCCGGCGCACTCCGCCAGCAGATCGCCGAAGGCGCGCCGGCGGATCTGTTCATTTCCGCCGATACGGTGCAGATGGATCGGCTGGCGGACGACGGCCTGATCGCCAGGCAAGCCGTTCTGCTCGGCAACCGGCTGACCGTCGTCGTGCCGGCGGATCGGAGCGATAACCTCCCCGAAACCCTGGAGGATCTCGCCGCCGGCGAATACCGCGCCGTCGCCATCGGCGATCCGGATACGGTGCCCGCCGGCGCCTATGCGGCCGAGGCGCTTCGCCATGCCGGCCTGCTGGAGACGCTCGAACCGAAGCTTGTCTACGGCAAAGACGTCCGCCAGGTGCTCACCTATGTCGAATCCGGCAATGCGGACGCCGGTTTCGTCTACCGGACGGACGCGCTGCTGTCGGGCGCCGCCCGGGAAGCGTTCACGCTGCCGGACGATCTTCACGCGCCGATCCGCTACCCGGCCGGGATCGTGAAGGCGACGGCTCATCCGGAAGCAGCCGCTCGATTTTTCGCGTTCCTCACGGGCGATGCGGCGCGGCGCATCTTCGAAGCGGACGGATTCGTCTTCCTGTATTCGCCCGACGGCGAGTCGTCCTGACCGCCACCATGCGGGAAGCCGCAGCCTAATCCCGCTCGTAGATCGAGCCGGACCGGCTCGCGAACAGTTCCGTGTACACCTTCTCCGCGTATGCGTCGGTCATCCCGGCGATATAATCCGCCGCCAGCCGCTCCCATGGCCATGATCCCTTCTGCCGCTCATAGCTTTCGACCCAGTCCGGCGGCAGAAGCAGCTTCCCCGTCTCGCGGTCCGCGAAACTTTCCCACAGGCGGGTCAGCATGATCTCGCTCCGTTTCTGCAGCCGCTGCACGCGGAAATCTTTGATGAGCGTCACCCACGCCAGCTTCTTGAGAATTTCCATCGTCCGCAGCAGATCCATGTCTTCCTCGCCGTCGCGCACGAACGTGACGCGCTTCCAGCCCTGGCCGTCGCCCAAGATGCCGACCCGGCTCGCGAACAGGCCGACCCAGCGCGCCTTCATCTCGCGGCGGGTGCGCGAAGGCTCCCGGCCGGTTTCCCGAAAAACCGTCGTCCACTGCTCGTAATATTCGGCCAGCACCCGCTTGACCATCCCGGTCATCCGCTCCCGGTCAATGCCGTCCCAGGCGCGGTTCGGTCCGGACGGATCGTGCTCGATCTCCTGCACGATCAGCTCCGCCAGCCGGTCGTCCTCGAAAAACCCGGGACTCATCAGAATCTTGCCGGCGCGGATGCCGTCCTCGATATCGTGCGTCGAGTAGGCGATGTCGTCGCACAGATCCATCAGCTGCGCCTCGAGCGTCGCCCGGCCTTTCGGCATGTCCCACAGCTCCCGCAGCCTGCGGATGCCGCCTTCCCATTCCATCTCGTAGACCCCTTTGGTGACGCCGGGCTCGTTCAGACAGTGCGGATATTTGTTGATCGCCAGCAGCACGGCCGCGGTCAGATCGAGCCCGCTGTCGCTGCCGGCGCGCTTTTCGAGGAACATGAGAATGCGGAAGTTCTGCGCATTGCCCTCATAGGGCATGCCGTGCCGCTTGCTGAGCAGCCGGTGCAGCACTTCCTCGCCCTTGTGGCCGAACGGCGGATGGCCGAGATCGTGGGCGAGCGCGGCGCATTCGACAACTTCCGGCTCCATCATCAGCCCGGGATGCTCGGGCTTCTGCAGCATCGGATACGACCGGTGCAGCCGACGCGCCGACTCGCGGGCGATCTGGGACACTTCGAGCGAATGCGTCAACCGGGTGCGGTAATAGTCCCCGGTGCCCGCCCCGAACACCTGCGACTTTCCCTGCAGCCGCCGGAAAGCGGGCGACTGCACAAGCCGGGCGTAGTCTTTCTCGTACTCGTCCCGCGCCTCGCTCGTTTGCACTTTCCCGCCTTCATCCAGCCGGATTTTGCGGATATCCATTCCTTCCACCTCCCGTGTGCAAAACAAGATCTCCGCCAACCCTCATACTTCCATCATATCGCAAGTCCCGGCAAAATGTCAGGTATGCTGACACAAAACACAAACTTTCTTGCAGCAAATCCGAACGTTCGGGCAACAGAAAAAGCATGTCCCAAACCGGAACATGCCAATACCTTCCCCGCAGACCTTCGCATACCGCCGGCATCCGCCGTCCTTCAGCCGCGACCGAGCCGCAGCAATGCGCCCAGCGCGCCGCTGAATTCGCCGTTTTCGACAAAATGCGGTTCCCCGCCGCGGAAGCGGGTATAGGATTCGACGGCCTGACGCAGCGGCGCGTTGCCGTTGAAGGACGAACCGATATAGACGACGGTCTTCACACCGTGCGCGGCGGCGGCGTGCACGCACAGCGTCGCCACCGCTTCCCCGACCATGCCGATGACCGAGGCGAGCGCATCCTCCCGCGAGATGGAACCGTCTTCGCCGCTGCCGATCACGGCTCCCGGAAGCACCCGCCCGAAATTGCTGGCCGTCAGGTCGCCGTCAATCGGCGGCTCCAGCCCTTCATAGATGTGGCGCACCTTCAGGTCGGCCGTGCCTCTGTCACCCTTTGCCGCCGCCGCGACGATCGCTTCATATTTGTCCAGTCCGGTAAGCAGGCGGGCCAGCCCGACGATCGTCCCGCCGCCGAGCCCCGTGCCGCCGATGCGGAGATTGCGCTCTCCGTCAATGACATGAACGGAAGTGCCCGTGCCGACATTCGCCAGCAGGAACGCGCTTCCACCCAGCGCCGGCGGCAGCAGCAGACGAATGCCGGCGCAGGTTGCCTCGAACTCCGGCATCATGTCCGTCTCCCTGCCGATCAGCGCCGCCAGTTTGGCTCCTTTGCCGCCCGTCAGGCAGAGCGGCGCATCCGGCAGCTCCTTCCGCAGCCAATCCGCCGCCTCCGCCAGCCGGTCCGAACGGAACTTGCGCAGCCGGCGAACGCCGTCTTTGACATATGCAATCTTGACCAACGTTCCGCCTGCGTCAATGCCCGCCGCGTCGCCAGGGCCGGGCCGGCCGGCAAGATCGCCGAAGTCCGGCGCCGCATGCAATTCCGTCGATTGTGTCGCATCCATAGCTGCTGTCAAGTCCCCTCTGCATCCAGGCTGCAAGGCGGCGCAGCCGGCCTTCCGGACGGGATGGCCGGCCGCGTCTGCGCATCGCGTTGAATTATAGCACGGATCAGACGGGTGTCAAGTTTTGTCGGTATTGGCAAGCGTACCGGGAGCGCAGGAAGCGATGCTCAAAGGACGCGAACCAGGCCGCTGAATTCCGCGATCACCGCCATCAGCTTCGGCGGAATCGGCAGCACGAACTGCATCGCGCCCATCGCGGTCAAGCCGCTGCGGTTGTGAACCGTCACGCGGCTCGCATACAGCCGGTACTGATCCGTGTCCGCCCTCGGACTCGCATATTCGACGGCGCTGCCCGACGAATGGCGGACCGATACCCGGGTCCTTCGCATCTGCTGCTCGAACGGCACGATGCTGATGATGTCGTCGTATTTGATGTGATAGTTGACATGCGGCTTGTGAAACACGATTTCGCGTGTCGAGACGGTCAACCCGTACTCCCGTTTTTTCTGCGAGACCTTCAGTTCGCCTTCAAGACCCCGCAGCTGGATAAAGTCCCGGTTCACGGCAGCTCCTCCCCTCGATTCTCCCAAGCATACCATACGTCGAGAAAATCTGCATGGGAGGTCGCCAACCCCCTCGATTATCCAGTCTGCACCGTCTTCTCTTCCTCATAGACATCCATGGCCGCCTGCAGCGCCGGGAGCGGCCACTAGCGCATGATGAACGCAGGGCATCAGGCGCATCAATGAACGCAGGGGGTTTTTGTATGATGGACCAATCGGGAAACATGAAGGTTGGTTTCTGTGCATGAGGATTTGGACGAAAGTCTTGATCCGGTTGAATTGCATTTAGTACTTTGCGTCATACCTTCCTTGTGATAACATGGGATACAGCGGACCTGGCATTCACAACCAATAGTCCGCAAGACCCTTCAATCGACAACCGCAGACCAGACATTAGACAGGGGGACGCAATGCCGCCGGACCGGATCGGTTTTCCCGCGTGGCCGGGAGCCCGATCAGACGGACAGGCTCAGCTTCCGAACATCAGCGTCTTCCGGTTCCGGAAGCGCTTTTTCATATGGGGTTCAAATCATGCAACAGAAGGCAGCAGCCATGAACGTCAATTACATCAACCCGTTTCTCGCATCATCCATTCACGTCATTGAAGCCATGATGCAAGTGAAGCCGTCCGTCGGCCAGGTCGCGCTGCAATCCGTGGACAGCCGCAGCGATTCCCTGCTGCTCAAGATCGGCATACTCGGTCAATTTCAGGGCGACGTCGTCTTCAGTTTCCCGCACCAGGTGGCTCTGCGCATCGTCTCGGTCATGATGGGCGGATACCCGGTTTCCGAACTCGATGACATGTGCTGCAGCGCCATCGCCGAACTCGGAAACATGATCAGCGGCAACGCCACCACCATGCTCTCCAACGAAGGCATCGCCGTCGACATCACCCCGCCCGACATCGTGGCGGATCACAGCCGCTACGTGGAGAAGAAGGCGATTGCGATTCCGCTCGATCTGTCGGATATCGGCAAATTCAACATTTACATGTTTGCAGAGAGCGCATGACATACCGGAACGGCAACACCCCCGCCGCGCCTTGAACGGGCGCAGCGGGGGTGTTGCTGCCTTGCCGGCTGCTTCAATCCAGCACGGCGGTCATATGTTTCTTCGTCACCGACCAGTGCGACGTGTTCCATACCGCTTTGCCGTCTTTCACCAGAATCATCTGCGGCGAAGCATGGACAACGCCCAGGTCTTCGGCAATCTTGTTCGATACCGGGCGGGACTCGATCACCTTGACGAGATAGTAGTCTGTATCCGGATTCGGTTTGTCCGCCAGATAAGCCTCAAATTCCTCGAGTGCGCTGGCCGATACGGGACAACGGGTGCTGTGCTTGAGCACGATGATCTGCCGGTTTGCGGAATCCGATCTCACCTTGTCCCACGCTTCCAGTGTCGAAATCTCCTGCCATGCCGTCATATGCATCCTCCTCCCAACCGGCATGCCGGTTCAAGCGTCAAGATCCATAATACGGCGAAATGAGCAGATAGACAACAATGCCCGTAAAGCTGACGTACAGCCAGATCGGCATCGTCCATTTCCCGATGCGGCGATGCTGCTTGATGCGTCCTCCCAGCCCGAGCGTGACCGAGATCAGCGCCAGCGGCACATTGACGATCGCCAGGATGATGTGCGTGGCCAGGACGAACAGATAAATATAGCGCATCACTTCGCTGCCGCCGTATGCAGTCGGCTCCGTCAGGTAGTGATAGACCACGTAAGTGACGAGAAACAGCGCCGTGGTAACGAATGCGGCCCAGATGAAGGTGCGGTGCATCTTGATATTTTTCCGCTTCACGGCAACCAGCGCGATGACCAGGAAGCTGAATGTGAAGCAGTTGTAGACCGCGTTCAGGAGCGGCAGCACCGTCACGTCAAAACCGACTTCGCCCTCGTACCCCGGCAGGAAAAACAGCAGCGTGATGATGCCGACGAGAACAAAGGTGAAAATGAAAATGAGCGGAATCCAGTTGCGTTCACGTACCGAAGGCACAGACGGCCCCTCCTTCACGAATTGGCGGCTTGTCCATCCTCTATTGTAAACGATCCTCCGGCTTCCGCGCCGCCCGGTTTGTCACGATTTTCCGAACGTTGGCTTCCCGTGAAGACGAGTGTGATGTCCAGCAGCTCGGAGCGGCTGGCGAGCCGGATGGCCGGTCCCCATGTGCCGAAGCCGGACGAGACAAGGGCGTGCATGCCGCCGATCCGCTTGTAGCCCCAATCGAGTTCGAAAAGCCGCCTGGTCACCAGATGGTTGGGCGCGAACTGGCCGCGGTGGGTATGGCCGGACAGCAGAAGATCCGCTCCCGCCTGCGCCGCCTCGCCGAGAGCCAGCGGCTGGTGATCCATCAGGAGAATCGGCAGCTTCGGATCGAGCGGTTCCAGCAGCCGGCTCACCGGCAGCCGTCCGTCCGGCCCGGCGCCTTCCGCCGTCTTGTCCTTCCGGCCCGCGATTTGGAAGCAGCCGTCAATCGTCACCGTCTCGTCGCGCAGCACGCGAATGCCGGCATCCGCGGCGCGCCGCACATAGGCTTCGATCTGGCCGCCGTAATATTCATGGTTGCCGAGGACGGCATAGATGCCGTATGGCGCTTTCAACCGGCCGAGCGTCTCGTCCATCCGGTTGCGGATGAACGGTTCGATGTCATCGTCAATGACATCGCCGGCCAGCAGAATCAGATCCGGCTTCCTTGCTTCCGCCGCCCCGATCAGCCGGCGCAGGTGCCGGTTGCCCACGATATTGCCGAGGTGCAGGTCCGAAGCGGCCAGAATGCGCAGCGAGCCGAGGCCCCCCGCATCCTTCGGCACTTCAAGGCGATATTCACGCACCACGGGCGACCAGGCGTTGATGCTGCCGGTGATGAACAGCACAAGCAGCACCATCGCAACGGCCGCGCCCGGCACGCCGATATGTATCGATGCGCCGTACCCGGCTTCCCTGAGCAGCCAGCCCGCGATGTCGGCCGGAGGCAGCAGCAGGCAGCCGTATTCGAACAGGGCAAAATAGTAGGCACCGGCCACTTTGAGCAGACGCAGGACGGGGCCGGCGCCGCGCCCGATCCGGCCGATCGGGAAGCCGAAGGCGACGAGCAGGAACGGAATCCAGAAGACCGCTCCCGGAATCGGTCCGGCCAGCCATTCCAGGAACATCCGCAAGTTCCATCCGATATAGACATTCAGGCCGATGTAGAGAATGAGGATTAACGGCAGCGCGAACAGCATCCGTTTCATGACGAAATGACGACCCCTTGTTCCGGAAACAGGTTCAAATACCATCGTATCATATCCGGAGCGCTGCCCTCAAATGCGCCGCCGCTTCATTCATCAGAAAAAGACGTGCCTCACCTGCAGAATACCGTCCTCAATGTCCCAGATGCCGAATGAATGATGGGCCTGTCTCCGCCGCGCGGTCGGCGAGCCCGGATTGAACATCAGGACGCCTCCGTCCCGCCGGTTGAGCGGCACATGGGAATGGCCGAACAGGATGACATCCACCTTCTCGTTCTTGAACGCCTGCCGCGCCCTCGACTCGGTCGTTCCGCCCGTGCCGTGACCGTGCACGATTCCGATGCGGATGCCGCCCAGATTCAGCCGTTTCCGCCAGCCGAACCGCTCCGCCAGTTCCCGGACATCGTTGTTGCCGGCTACGCCGTCGACCGGGGCGTATGCTTCGAACGCCCGGACCGCGTCCGGCACGCACCAATCGCCGGCGTGCAGAATATAGTCCGCCGTTGTCAGCGCTTCCCGCAGCGGAGCCGGTATCGATTTCGCGCTGCGCGGCATATGCGTGTCCGATACGACGATGATCCGCATGGCCGCCCTCCTTCCGGTTGATTGATCTACAGACATTGTATGCGCCGCAAGCGCTGCGGAGTCACCCCGTGCCGAGCCCGTTACCATTCCATCAGATACTCGATGTCCGCTTCCGCTTCGCGATCCGCGATCCAGCCGTCGACCAGATCGGCAAGCTTCGATTGGGTCAGATAATCGACGATCTCTTCGCGCGCCGAATCCAGCGTCGCTTCCTGCGCGGCGGACTTGTCCGTCACGCGAACGACGTGAAAGCCGTAGCTCGTCTCGGCAATGGCCGTTTCGCCGATTTCAAGGCTGAACGCCGTTTCCTCGAATCCTTCCTCCATCTCGCCGCGTGCGAAATCGCCGATATCGCCGCCGCTTTCTTTCGTCATTTCATCGAGCGTATGCTCGGCGGCAAGCTCGGCGAAATCCGCTCCCGCCTCCAGCTGCTTGAGCAGTGATTCCGCTTCTTCCCGTGTCTCGACCAGGATGTGCGACGCCCTCACCGTCTCCGGCTGGTCGAAGCTGTCCTTGTTCTCTTCGAAATACGCCGCGATTTCTTCGTCCGTGACGGCGACGTCCGCCCCGATGATTTTCTCGATCTTGATCTGCGTTGCAACCTGCTCCCGCAGCATTTCCTCGGAATAGCCGTAATACGCGATCTCTGCCAGGAACGCGTCCATCGATCCGTAGGGCTCGGCGAATTTCTCCATCCGCGCCTGCACTTCTTCATCAGATGCCGTCTTTCCGGCTTCCTCGACCGCCTGCCGGATCACTTCCTGACGGATCAGATCGTCGAGCACGCTGCTCCCGCCGTATGCCGCCATTTCATCGAACAGCTCGTCCTTCGTAATCTTGACCCCGTTCACGGTCGCCACGGCTTCGGCGCTTCCCGCCCGGCTGCCGAAAACATGCAGCAGAAGCGAGACGATCAGAAGCACGGCCAGCACGGCGGTCGAAATTTTCCAGCCGAGGGTTCCCGCCGTCGGTTGGTCATGGTTGCGTTCATTCATCGTCCAATTGCTCCTCTCCATTCGCGTACGTCAACCACTGTACCACGAATGGAGAACGCTTGCCTTAAATGAACCTGAAAAATGTCACCCGTCTCCCCGATTTCATGTCCGGGATCCCGTTGCCGCGCGCAAAATGTACTCGTCGAGCAGGGACCGCGACTTCATCGAATCCGCCCGCGTGGTGGCATTCCGGCGCAGCACGGCGGCGATGCCGAGAGAAGGCACGACCGCCAGATATTGGCCGCTGAAGCCGAGCGCGAAGGCGTACCCCGGCCGGTCTTCCGCGGGATCCGCGACCCACCAGTGGAAGCCGTACCGGCCGAAGATCGGCGGTTTGTACAGCGCCAGCCCTTTCGACGCGGGCCGGGTCGATTCCCGGATCCACTCCGCCGGCACGATCCGCCGGCCTTCCCATACGCCTTCCTGAACGGTCAGCATCCCGATCTTGAGCAAATCCTCCGTCTTGAGGTACAGCCCGGTGCCGCCCTCGTGGATGCCGTGCAGCGCATTCCACTTGACGCGGCGGATGCCCAGCGGTTCGAACAGCCGCTTGCGGGCGTAATCCAGCACGCTTGAGCCCGCCGCCGCCGCGAGAATCGCCGCGAGCAGATGGGAACCGCCGGTATTGTACGCGAACACCGTTCCCGGCTCATGCGCGACCGGCCGGGACAATACGAATTTTACGCCGTCCGCGCTTCGTTTCATCGCCCAGTAAGGCTTGTCGAAATCGGGCCAATCGATGCCGGACGTCATCGTCAGCAGATGGCGAAGCCGGATCGACGACAACCGCGGATGCCCGTCCTTCGGCAGCAGCAGATAGTCGCCGATCCGGTCGTCCGGCCCGCCGATCAACCCCTCATGAATCGCAATGCCGACGAGCAGCGACAGGACGCTCTTCGTGATCGAATAGACCGCCGACAGCCTGTCCTGCCCCGACGCATGCCAGGACCAGACCGTCTCTCCGCCCTCGGCCACCGCGATGCTCCGCATGCCGCGGTCTTCAAGAAGACCGCGCATCGCTTCCAGCCGCTCGAAGTCCCACGCGATGCGGCCCATCTTCTTCATCCGGCTCCTTCCGCATCCATCGAGTCGCCCGCCGGCCAAGCGCAGGCAAGCGGGACCGGATCGAATCCAAGCTCCCGCGACCAGACCGTGAGCTGTCCGGCGTGATAGGCCTCATGCTGGACGAGCCAGCGCAGAATGTCACCGAACACCAACTCGGATGCCGTTCCGTCCTCATGCTGCACAACCCGGATTTCGCGATCGCGTACCGGCGTCCAGGACCTGACCGTCTCTTCCACGAACGGCCTGAGCCGTCTGGACAAAGCGTGCAGCGCGTCGAGATCCGCATATTCCGCATATTCGTACCGATGTTCCGTTCCGTAGGCAAAACGCCGGATCCAATATTGCTCGACATCGATGATATGGAACAGCGTGCGGAGGATGGATCCCTCCCCGTCGAGCCGCGGCGCGTCGAGTTCGACCTGCGGCACGTCCAGGCACCAGCGGAACCATTCGTCCCGCATTTTCCAGTTCAATCTGAACAGCTCGATCATCATCCCATCTCCTTCCGGTTGTCCGTCTTATCCGCGTCTGATCCCGCGTTCCCTGCCATCGTCCTTATGGTTGCCGGTCCCGGTGATTTGTCCGCTTCATCATTGCGCGTCCGCCCGAGCCGTGCTATCATGACCGGCGTAAGATGCGTTCCCGCCCGGGAGGTGAACCGATGACGTATCGCGGACGTTTCGCTCCGACGCCGTCCGGCGAAATGCATGTCGGCAACGCCAGGACCGCCCTGCTGGCCTGGCTCGACGCGCGGAGCCGGGGCGGTCAATTCATTCTCCGCATTGAAGATATCGACAAGCCGCGCTGCAAGCCGCAATATTATGATCTGCTGATGGAGGATCTCCGCTGGCTCGGCATCGACTGGGACGAGGGGCCGGACATCGGCGGTCCGTTCGGACCTTATGTCCAGTCCTTGCGGCTCGGAGATTACGAGCGGGCCTTGAAGCGGCTCGAGGAGCAGCAGCTGCTCTACCCTTGCTATTGCAGCCGCGCCGAACTGATGGCCGTCGCCAGCGCGCCGCACGGTCTCGGCAGCGAAGGCCCCGCCTATCCGGGGACATGCCGAAAGCTGACCGAGGAAGAGCGCCGGGAACGGGAAAGCCGAAAAAGCCCGTCGCTCCGGTTCCGCCTGCCGGACCGCGCCGCGGCGTTCGAGGACGGCGCGGCCGGACCGCAGCGGTTCGAACCGGGCGCGGGCGGCGATTTCGTCGTCCGCCGGGCGGACGGCATTGTCAGCTATCAGCTCGCGGTCGTCGTTGACGACGCCGCGATGGGCATCACCGATGTCGTGCGCGGCGCGGATCTGCTCGATTCGACGCCCAGGCAGCTGTTCCTGTTCGAAGCGCTCGGCCTTGAAATCCCGCGCTACGCGCATGTGCCGCTCCTGTGCGGACCGGACGGCAAGCGGCTGGCCAAACGGCACGGCGCGCTCTCGATCCGCGCGCTGCGCGGACGGGGCGTCCGGGCGGAGACGATCATCGGCGCAATCGCGTCGGTCAGCGGCCTCCACGACCGCGTCGAGCCGATCGCCGCGCATGAACTGATCGGCCGCTTCCGTCTTGAGGACGTGCCCGGTGAACCGGTCATCGTGGATGAACAATGGATCAGCCGGCTGGCCGGCGAAGCGCCGCCCGCGCCGTGACTTCACCCGGGCTTGTCCGTCCGCAAGTTCCCGCTCACAGCCGGCTGCTGTTGTCGAACGTCTGGACGAAGCCGTCCCACCGGTCGTCGTTGAGTTCGGTCTCCTTGTACCCGCCCGCCGTGTACTCGCGGATGACATTGCGCCAGAAGCGCTGCGCACCTTCATGCTCCCGGCGCTGCTTGATCTCCCACAAGCCGGGGTACGACTCGAAAATTTCGCGCACGACGGCTTTGCCGATGGAACGGCGGCGCCATTTGCGCAGAATGAGGAAGTCCGACAGATGCCGCGTCGAAGGCGTGCGCGGCGCGACCAGACTGAATCCGTTGATCATCGCGAAGCCGGCCGCGGTGCCGTCGATCCGGATCAAGATCGGCAGCCGCCCCTCCTGCCGGCCTTCCGCCGTGAAATAATAATCGAACTCGGGATAATCGAATATGCCGTGATCATCGGGGTCGGCGCCGGTAAACTCGCTGATCTCATGCAGATAGAGCTGCATGAGATTCCGGAGCAGCGGCTTGTCTCCCGTGCCCGCCGTCAGCAGCAGTATCTGATGGCCGCCGTGATGGATGATGTTCATGGCATACCCTCCTTTTCCCGCGGCAGCTTCGTCTTTCATATTCTACCCTTCCGCGTGCCGCGTCGCGGCAGCCGCTCCGCCGTCCCGGATCACCACGCGCTTCTTCAGCGGCATGTTCAGTAGCACAATGCCCGCCGTGAACAGGAACGCTCCCGCGATGATCCACAGCGTAATCGGTTCGCGAAACAACGCGGCCGACCAGATGAGCTGGAACAGCACCTGACAATTGCTGATGATGATGACGGCGGGGAACGGCACGCGCTTGATCGCTTCCCCGAAGCAGAGAAAGCTGAGCCCGGTGATGAGGCCGAGGGCGATCATCGCGGCCCATGCCGCGGCCGAAAACCCGCCCGGCAGCGGATCGCCCGCGAACGGCAGCGGCACCGCCGTCATGACTGCGGCCCAGAAGAAGACGACGAAATTCATCGTCGCCGCATCCATCTCCTTGACCAGCGACCTCTGGCTGAGGACGTGAATCGCGGCGCCCACTCCGGCGATCGCGAAGCACAGCGTCGTCAGCCCGTTCCCGCCTTCCGCGAGCTCCCCGCCCGCATTGCCCCAGCCGATGATCAGGATGCCCGCCAGGGAGAGCGCCGCGGCCGTCCAGCCTTTGGGACCGATGCGCTCCTTCAGGAACAAGGCCGAGACGAACAGCAGCGTGATCATCTGGACGGGCGGAATCACGATGTTGCCGTAGGAATAGCCCCATTTGAGCGCCATGTTCTCGAAGAAATAGTTGAGGCTTTTGCCGGCGGCGCCGATCCAGATCCAAGGCAGCGCGGCGGACAGCCGGATTCTGCCGTCCTTGAGCAGCAGCCAGCCGCCGAGAAACAGCACCCCGAAGCCGAACCGCGCGAATGTGATCAACATGCTGTCCGCCATGCCGGATGCGATCTTGACCAGAATGCCGACAAAGCTCCATCCGAGGGTGGCCAGCAGCAACAGCACGTAGCCCAATCCCTTCACCCCACAAGACAAGGATAGCGGATCGACCGATGGTTCTCAACAGCAAAAGCGAGAGGCCGCGTCCGTCCGACATCAGGAACAGACACGGCCCTTGCGGGAATGAGGGAATTTCGATCCCGGATTCCAGTCTCAGCCGGCGGCCGTCTCCGCCGCGCGGGAGACGATCGCCTTGGACTTCCACGCCTTGCTCTTCCACCTCAGGAACAGCGCGATGCCGCGCACCCACTCATCCGCGATGAATGCGGCCCAGATGCCATGCAGCCCGTATCCCAGATGGATGCCGAGCAGATAAGTCAGCGGCACGCTGAACAGCCACATGATGAGCACGGACGACAGCGCGGTGAAGCGGGCGTCGCCGGCGGCTTGCAGGCATCGCTCGAACATGATGTTCAGGTTGCGGCCCGGTTCCAGCAGGAAGCTGAGCAGAAGCAGATTTGAACCGATCCGGATGATTTCCTCCGAATCGGTGAACAGATCGAGCAGCGGCACCCGGAGCAGGCAGATGACCGCAGCCCCGGCCAGCGTGATCAGAACGCTGCGGCCGTAATTGCGCAGCACCTGCCGGTACGCCTCGTCCTGCTCCCCGGCCCCGACGAGATGGCCGACGATGATCTGCATGCCCCGTCCAAGAGAGATGCACAAAATCACGATGATGAAATTGATGTTCATCGTATAGATGCGCGTCGTCAGCATGACCGAGCCGAGGCTGGCAATCATGGCGGTCGTGACGAGCTGATTCACATTATAGGACAAATTGTTGAGCGACGCCGGAACGCCGACGCGAAGCACCCGGACCACGTCGTCCAATTTCCACCGGATCAAATGCCTTGGCGTGAACGGCAATTCGACAGCCCGGCGCAGCAGGTACAGGTTGACGATCATGCCGATAACCTGGCTGACAACCGTCGAGATCGCGACCCCGGTCACGCCCAGCTTCGGGAAGCCGAACGGGCCGAAGATCACGAGATAGTTGCCGAAGATGTGAATGATGTTCATGCCGAGCGCGACGAACATCGTCTGGCGGGTCAGGCCGTGCGACTGGATGATCGCGACCGCCGCAGACATGACGGCCTGCACGAACAGCCCGCCGCCGGCGATAAGCAGGTAGCGTTGCGCGATCGCGTGCAGCTCCGGTTCAAGACCGAACAGGCGGAGCAGATCGCCGCAGAACAGGACGACCATCGCGCTGACGAACAGCCCGAACAGCAGGTTGAGCGCCAGCGAAGATCCGGTGAGCCGTCCGACGTCCCGCCTAAGCCCGGCGCCGAGATACTGCGAGACAACGACGGCGGACCCCATCGCCACAAAGTTGAACAGCAGCATGCCGAACATGAGAATCTGGTTGGACACGCCGACGGCGGCCACCGCCTCGTCCGACACCTTGCTGAGCATGAACGTGTCCGTCATCCGAATGAGGGTTTGCAGGGCGGATTCAATGAAGATCGGCCAGGTGATGGCCAGCAGAGACAGCTTGACCGTCTTGCCTGCCGATCCGCCGCCTCCGTCCTTTGGGTTCACGTTGATCTTGCTCCTTCGATGTGATCGACCGAGAAAGCTTTTCTCAGGCAATCCAGGCCGTATCGGGCCGTGTCCGGCGCCGTACGCCCTCCGAAATTTTCAATGAACAGCTCCAGGGACAAGTAGCCGCCGTAACCCGAATCGCACAGCAGGCGGGCGAGCCGTCCGAGCGGCGCAATGCCTTCGCCCGGAAAGACGCGGTCACGGTCGGCGATCGTCTCCCGCGGCGGCTCGGCCGGGTAATCGTTCGCGTGAACGATGCCGATCCGATCGCCGCTTAACGTGCCGACGCTATCGAACCGGCTTCCCCCGACGTACATATGGAACGGGTCAAGCAGCAGCTTCGCATCGCCGATGCCGCTCAGGTCAAGGACGGCAACCGCGTCTTCCAGCCGATTGAGCCGCTTCGCCCGCCCCCAGAATTCGAGATACGGCTCGACGCCCATGGAGCGGCCGAGCCTCACGAGTTCCGCGAAATGCGCGGCGAAATGTTCCGGACCCGCGCCGTCGACGTCGCCGTACGGCGGCGCGGCGACGGCCGGGCAGCCCAGCTCGGCGAGCATCTTCATCTCCCGCTCGGCTTGCGCGAAACCGTCGTGCCTCGCCGTTTCACTCATATCCGCCCAGCGGAAGAAGGCGATCGCATTCGGGATCGCGATGCCGAGTGAAGCGGCGTAATCCTTAAGCTCCGCGATCGATCCTCCGGATGCGGTGTAAGCTTCGAGATCGCGCATCCAGATTTCAATGCCGTCATAGCCGGCCTCGGCGGCGACCCGAAGCTGCTCCCGGATGTCCAATTTGTACGGGAACAGCGTGGATGCGTTCAGACAGGTTTGAAACGGAAAAAGTGCATCGCCCATGCTCAGGCCGCCTCCCGCAAAAATCGATAATGTCGATTACAGTGAAACTTCGATCGTCCGTCCTTCCCGGCTGCTCTGCAAGCCGAGCTCGATCAGGCGGATTGCCGCGCGCGCCTCCTCGGGTTTCACGGCGAGTTCGCCGGCGCCGTTCACCGCATCCCGCACATTCGCGAAATAGTTCTGGTACGCGCCGGGCAGCGTCTCGACCTTGCCGGTGAACCGGAGGCCGTCCTGCATGATGTCCAGCGTGCCCCAATTCGCTTCGGGATCGCGGCCCCAGCCGGGATCGGACGGCTTCCCGCCCGCCTTGAGGGCGTTCTCCTGCGGGTCTTCGCCGTACTTCACGAACGATCCGTTCGTTCCGTTCAGCCGGTAGCGCGGGCCGGGCGTGCGGACAATGAGCGAAGAATACAGTCTGACGCTCAGTCCGTTCTCGTAGCCGAGCGTCACATCGAAGGCGTCATCGGCGGCGACACCCTCCCGCTGCGTCCGGATGTCCGCCCGGATCGTCTTCGGCGTGCCGAACAGCTGCAGCGCCTGATCGAGGAAATGGACGCCGAGATCGTACCAGACGCCGGCTCCCGGCGCCGCGCTGTCGCGCCATCTGCCCGGAGCGGGATACGGATTGTAGCGATCCCAGCGAAACTCGGCGGACACGATCCGGCCAAGCTTTCCGCCGCGCACAATCTCGCGCACGGTTTGAAAATCGCCGTCCCACCTGCGGTTGTGGAAGACGCTGAGCACAAGGCCGCGCGCCTTCGCGAGCGCGATCAGCTCATCCGCTTCGGCAGACGTCACCGTAAACGGCTTCTCGACGATGACATGCTTGCCGGCGAGCAGCGCGTCGCGGGCGAAGGTGAAATGGTCGGTGCTCGGCGTCGTGACAACGACGATGTCGAGTTGCGGATCTGCATACAGACCGTTCACGTCGCGCACGATCTCGACCTGCGGGTAATCCTGCTTTGCGCGATCCGTCCGGCGTTCGACGACTTTCGCGAGCTTGAGTCCCGGCACGCACGTGATGACCGGCGCGTGGAACGTCTTGCCGGCGAATCCGTACCCGATCAGACCGACGTTCAGCGTATCCTTCATTCGTTCGACCATCCTTTCCCCGAAAAGATAAGCATGAGTCCGGCATCAGTAGCTTGAGCCCGCGTTGTACAGGATGCGATTCGGCGGATAGGGAGAATCGCTCTCGCTGACCGGATGCAGCTCGCTGTACCGCGGATCGTAGTATTTTTTTCGATATTTGGTGGCGGTAATCCCTTTCACGTTCTTGAACACCCGGCAGAAATAGTTCTCGTCCGTGAACCCGACCGCATAGGCGACGTTCTTCACGCTCCGTTCCTCGTAGAGCAGCAGCTGGCATGCCCGCTCGATCCGGCGCTGGATGATCATCTCCCGCGGCGTGCGGCCCGTGTAGCGGACGAAGGAGCGCGAGAAATGCTCATGCGTCCAGCCGACACTCTGCGCCAGCCGATCAATCGAAAGCGGTTCGTCGAGATGCTTGTCGATGTAGTCAAGCGCTTTCAGAATCTGCGGCGGAATGCGGTTTTTGTCCCGCGTGACCGGCTGATCGACGATCAGGCCGTTGATCTCCTCGAGCAAGGCGGCCAGCAAGGCGCTGCCCCGCTGCTGCAGCTTGTCGGGATACAGATACGCGATGTTCATGATCTGCTTCATCATGCCGACGAGCAATTCGTCTTCCGCCGGGATGACGGACGGACCGTCCGGCTGCAGGATCGCAAGCGGCGGCGCCTCCCCGTTTCGGTGGAAATAGCCGAAATGGATGAACAAGTGGCGGGACGGCTGCACCGGATCGTACTCGTACTGATGCGTCTCGCCCGGTCTCGTCACGATGAAACACGGTTCGCTGAGCGTGTACGCCATTTCGCCTACGCGGTAGATGCTTTTGGTGCCGTCGGGAAAATAGAGCAGTTCGTAGTCTTCGATCTGCCGCGGCCCGAGACCGGTGCCGGCGCGTTTCACGATATCGCCCGCAACCCGGATGGCGGGAAGACATTCATGCGGCGGACGAAGCTGCACGTTGCCGCTGCGGTCCATGACGATTCCACTCCTTGCTCAACAGGTATGACGGGTCCGATTCCCGCAAATGTTTGCCGAGTCTGCCCCCATTATCGATGTTCGGACGAGGCGAAACAATAGAGCAGATGAAAGAAAAACTGGACATATTTGATATTCCCAATGGATGGTATTTCTTTGCCGGATGCAAACGACGCCTGGACGGCGCAAGTCCGCCAGGCGGTCGTTACATCGAATCAGTCTGCGTACGGATAAGTCAAATTCCATTGCGCGCGGAGCGCATCGAGCGTCCGCATGATGGCCAGCGTCTCGTCGAGCGGCATGACGTCGCTCTCCTTCTTGCCCTCCCGCAGGCAGCGCATCGCTTCCTCCGCCTCGAAGTTGTAGCCTTTCGCTTCCCGGTTGTCGGTGAACGTCACCGGTTCTTCGCCGTGCACGAGCAGCGTTGCCGATTTGCCGAACAGGAAATCCGGGATGCGGATCTGTCCTTTCGTGCCGTACAGGATGGCTTCATTCGACGTTCTGAGCCGCACCGCCGCGGCGACCTGGGCTGCGCGCCCGTCTTCGTACTCGAACAGCGCGGCGAACTGCTCGTCCACTTCCGTCTTGCCGATCCGGGCGGTCGACGAAATGCGTTTCGGCTGCGTGCCGAACACCATGGAGGCGAAAGAAACCGGATAGATGCCCGCGTCAAGCAGCGCGCCGCCGCCGAGTTCCTTGTTCAGCAGCCGTCCTTCGGGCTGCCAGCCGATATCGAAGCCGAAATCGGCGGTCATCAGGAGCACTTCGCCGATCTTCCCTTCGCGCAGCCACTCCCGAACTTTCACGATCGGCGGCAGATAGCGCGTCCACATCGCTTCCATCAGGAAGACGCCGCGCACCCGGGCTTCCCGGATCACTTCCTCGGCCTGCTTCGCGTTCATCGTGAACGGCTTCTCGCACAGCACGGCCTTGCCGCCGCGGATCAGGGTCAGCATGTTGTCCCTGTGGGCCGGATGCACCGTGCCGACATAAACGATGTCCACTTCGGGATCCGCGGCCAGCTCCTCGCAGCTGCCGTATGCGCGTTTCGCCCCGAACTCCGCCGCGAACGCCTCGGCCCGCTCCTTCGAGCGCGAACCGACCGCCACCAGTTCGGCGCCTTCGACCCGTTTCAGATCCGTCGCGAATGTCCTCGAAATGCCGCCAGGCCCCATAATGCCCCATTTGATCGTCCGTTCTGCCATGTAACCCGCCTCCCGTATTCCGGTAATCTGCTGTATCAATTTGATACCGTGGCTTCCATCATAACACGCGTTCACAAAAGCAGGCAATGGATTTCCATTCGCAAAAACTTGCACGTATCTTATGTATGGAACATACCGGGGGCGTCTTCCCGCTTCAGACGCGCTTGTCGATGATTTGCGCCTTCTCCCTGGCCAGTTCACGGCGCAGCATCCGGACTTCGTCCGTCAGCTCCGCCAGCCGATCCGTCAGCTTCGATTGGTTGATGGCGTTCCGGATCACCATCGTCAACCCCAACAAGTGAAGTACCCCGGCCATCAAAATGATCACGATTAGCTCATCGGTATTCATCGTGCACACCCGCCTTTCCGATCCCGGCTTCCGCACCGGAGTTTCCTTCTTCAACCGTCCAGCCTCCGATAGCGCGCCGTGCGCAATTCCCGTTCATATTCGGCGAATTCCGGCATGCCCGCCGCCTTCGCCTCGCGGATTGCCCGCTCGACATCGTAAGGGACCCGCAGCAGCTGGATCGACCACGGCGCCGGCGCTTCGCCGCCGAGCTCCCCTTCCAGCAGCGCATAGGAAGCGGCCGGCAAATCCAGCGGATTGCCGACGCTGCCCGCATTGAACAGCGTGCGGCCCGCCAGATGCTGGACATAGGCGTTATGGATGTCGCCATATCCGACAATGTCCGCCGTCACGGGCTCCGTGCAATGCGGCGACGGCTCGAACATTGTCAAGCGGCGTTCATCCGGGTCCCACAGCTGGATGCGCTCATAGACGCTCCGGGGTGAGGCGTGAAACAACCGGACCCGCTTGCCGCTCAGAACAAACTCGATCATGAAAGGCAGCGAGCGCAGGTAATCCATCCGCTCCTCGCCGATAACGGATTGATGCCAGCGCACAACTTCGGATTCGGGATCGGACTCCCGCGGCACGAAATCGTCCCAGTTCCCCCGGATCACGGCTTTGCAATGGCGCCGGACGAGGTCGATGGCCGCATCGCCGGACGGCCCCTTGCCGATCAGGTCGCCCAGACAATAGATCGTCTCAACGCCGCGCGCCGCGATGTCCTCCAGCACCGCTTCCAGCGCCGGCAGATTGCCGTGAATATCCGAAATAACCGCGATTTTGTCCAAATCGGATCCTCCAGACGTAGATGTTCAATGCCGGCGCCGCAGACGCAGGATCAGCAGCACGAAGACGATGGCCGCAAGAGCGGCGAACGCCGTTCCGGACCAGAACAGGTACTTGCCGGCCGGATTTGAGCGGATGGCGCTTTCCAGTTCCGGCGACGGCGGCGGCACCTTGCCCTTGCCCAGCGCCGCCAAATCGTCCGACGCCTTCGCCAGTTCGGCCGTGCGCGTGCACGAATCGATTCTGAGACCGGTCAACGTCTTCCTGGCATAGACCATGTACGGCATGCCCTCGACAAAACGGTTCGCAACAGACGCCGCCATGCGAACCGTCACCCTGTCCGAATCGACGCCTTTCCAGGACTCCGTCACACGGAATGCCACCTCGACCGGATCGGCGGAGGATCCCCATTTGGACCGGTTCAACGCCTTCACCGACAGCACAATGCCGGAGAACACGGCGTCGCTTTGCTGCAACGCGGTTTCGGGAGAAGGAATTTCCGCGCATGAGGCATGGGCGGGTGCCGGATTTGTGCCGAATATTCCCCCGCCGATCAGCAGCACGATGACGAGCATGACAAGTCTGATGCGCATTACCGCTTCCCCCTCTGTCTCGTCCAATGCCGGCGCCGCAGTCGCAGAAGCCGGATCACGAGGACAACAGCCGAAAAGCAGGCCAGCACCGTACCCGTCGGGAACAGGTACAGGCCGCGCTTATCCGGCTCCGGCGACGGCGGCACCTTGCCTTTGCCCAGCGCCGCCAAATCGTCCGACGCTTTCGCCAGTTCGGCCGTGCGCGTGCACAGCCCGGTCGCCAGACCTTCCGATGTCTCGTAGGCATACACGATGTACCGCATGCCTTCATCGAAATCGAAGCCGCAGGTGGACATCGACGTATGCACCGTCAGCCGGTCCGCCTCTACGCCTTTCCAGGTTTCCGTGACGCGGAATGTCACCCGGATCGGATGCTCGGCGTATCCTCCTCCGAACAGATTCGGTCCCTTTTGCCTGACCGACAACACTTCGCCGGCAAACACGGCAGCGCTTCTCTGCAGCGCGATCTCCGGGGATGGGATTTCCACGCAGGAACAAGCATGCGCGGGTGTCGGACCCGAGGCGAGCCCCCACCCGACAAGCAGCAGCAACATCAAGAGCACGCCCCGTCTTCGGCGCATCATCTCTCCCCCTGTTCCCGCCGACGCCGACGAACCTGTACATATACGGTCAGGCTCGCCGCAGCCAAGGCGAAAACGATGCCGCTCCCGATCAGCCAATCGTTCCGCCTCGTCGACGGCGGAGGCGTTCCTTCACCCAGCACGGACAGATCGTAATCGGCCGTGTCGAGAACGGTTGTACGCGTGCAGATGCTCGTATCCAATCCCTCGGTCGTCTCGTAGGCATAGACCAGATAGCGGACGCCCGGTTCGAACCGGTAGCCGCACATCAATTGCGACGGATCTGCCGTCAAGACTTTGATCCGGTCCGCGTCAGGGCCTTTCCACATCGCCGTCACGCGGAACACCGCTTCGTACAGATCGGATAAAGTCTCCCCGTTGCCCGGTTCCGCTTTCCGGAAATCCGTCACCTCGCCCGCGAACACCGCGTCCGCCTGCCGCAGCGCTTCGTCCGGGGGAAGCGGCTGCAGACAGGAACAGGCGCGGACCGGCGCCGGATGCAGGGCGAACAGCCAGCCGGCGAAGGACAGCAGGATCACGGGGAGGAACAAACGTGCGCGTAACGCCACGCCTTCACCCTCCCGTCACACAAGGCAGTTTTCCCTTTAGACGCCGATACCAGGGAAAAAGTTACAGCCGCAGGCTACCTTCCGACTTCCACCGATGCGATGACGACGTACATCAGATCATTCACATCGCCCTTCTCGGGAATCACGATGCCGCTCGTCGTCGCCATGCCGCCGTTCATCACTTCAACGGTCACCTCGCCGAAAGGCAGCTCCGCCGTCACGGCGTCGATGTCCAGCTTGTCATGATCGCAAGGGACGGCCAGCTTCACCTTCACTTTCATATTGTCCAGCGAGCCGCCCGGCAGCATGCTCCGGAGGCCCGGCATCGAATTGCGGTGGATCGCGTCGCGCACGGCGCGCACCGCCGCGGTCGTCACATTCTGGCCGTGAAGGTCGGCCCCCATACCGAGCTGAATGAACAGCAGCTGCTCCATTCCGTCATCCCTCCATTCATCGATTGACGTGCCGCTTCACGCGGAATGATTTTTACCGTCTTACAGATTGAACCGCCGGATGTGCGACCAGAGCCCTTCCGCGGCCAGAATCGCCTTCTGCCGCGGGCCGATCAGGTCGAAATGCGGATATGCGCCGCGCCGGTGAATGTAGGCGGGGTTCAGCCCCCATCGCCTGCACCACGCCGCAAGCAGGTCCAGATCGGCGCACCCGACCTTCGTTACCGTCGTCACGCCCGGAAAGCGCGGGTCAAGCCAGTAATGGGTCAGGTAGGCGATGCGGCCGGATGCGACTTCCGCTTTCCATGCGTCGAGCTCCGCGCGGCTGATGCCGAACGCCATCCTTACTCCCGCCCTTCTCGCGGCTGCGGCCGCACGCGGCTTGTCGCCGTCGCCGTGGCCGGGTCGTCCGGCCAATAGTGCTTCGGGTAGCGGCCTTTCAGCTCTTTCTTCACTTCGAAATAACCATTCTTCCAGAAGCCTTCCAAATCCTGCGTCACCTGGACGGGACGCATCGCCGGCGACAGAATGTGCAGCGTCAGCGGCAGCCGGCCGTAGCCGATGACCGGCGTCCGGCTCATGCCGAACAGTTCCTGCAGCCGCGCCGCCAGCACCGGCGCCGACGGGTCCGAGTAGTCGATCGCGATGCGCGAGCCGCTCGGCACGCGATAGTGGGTCGGCGCTTCCTCGTCCAGCTCGCGCCGGCGGTTCCAGTCGAGCATCGATTCGAGCGCGGCCGCGAGATCGAGCCGCTTCAGGTCGTCGAGCGATTTCATGCCGATGACGTATGGCAGCAGCCATTCTTCCAGGCTTGCAAGGAGCGCCTCGTCCGACACGTCGGGCCACGACGGATCGAGCCGGTGCAGCGCCGCCAGCCGCCCCCGCAGCTGGCGGGCCTGTTTTGTCCACGGCAGGCGGTCGAGCCCTTCCGCGCGCAGCGCGTCGAGCAGCGCCTTCGCGATCTCCTCCGGCTCCGGTTTGTCAAGCGCCGTCTCCTTCAGGACGAGCGCGCCGAAGCGGACGAGCCGCCTCGCCCGCACCGTGCCGGACTGCCGGTCCCAGGCGACGGACTTCTCTTCCCGGACCTTGTCGGCAAAATGAGCCTCGAACCACGAAGCGTCAAACGGAGAGGCCAGCCGGATGCGGGAGTCGGCGCCGGCATCATCCAGCTCGGCCGCAACGATGAACGGTTCCGATGCGAGCGGTGAACCGGCGGGCAGCGCGGCGCCCCGGCCGACGGCGAGGGTGTAGGCTGCTCCGCTTCCCGGCGTTCCGGAGTTTCGCCGCATGCCGATCCGGTCCGGATAGGCGAAGCCGAGCAGAAGACCGGCGAACCGGTCGTCCGGACGTTCGTGCTCCGGGACGCCGAATTGCCGCTTCAGATGGGCCGCTTCCGCCGCGGCGCGGCGGGCTGCGCTCTCGTGGACGCCGGACGGGATGCGGCCCGCGGCGGCCGCCCGGAGCGTCTGAAGGCGCGGCTGCACCTGGACGTCGGGGCCTTCCGGTCCCTGGTTCAGCAGCACGTCGCGCTCTTCGAGCAGCGCCGCCAGCTCGCACGCCAGCGCGCCTTGACCCAGCTCGAGCGCCTTGATCGCCATGTGCGCGAGACGGGGATGCAGCCCCGTCTCCGCCATGCGGCGGCCGTGCGGCGTCAGCTTGCCGTCGGCATCCCGTGCTTCAAGCTGCTCGAGCAGCTCCGCCGCCTGCGCAAGCGCGGCTTCGGGCGGGGGGTCGAGAAACGGCAGCGCCCGCGGGTCCGACGCGCCCCACGCGTCAAGTTCGAGCAGGAGCGGCGCCAGGTCCGCTTCCAGCATCTCCGGCACGATCGCCTTCGGCATCGCCCGCTCCTGCTCCTCCGACCACAGCCGGTAGCAGACGCCGGGTTCGAGCCGGCCGGCGCGGCCGCGGCGCTGTTCGGCGGAATCGAGCGAAACGGGCGTCGTCGCGAGCCGCGTCATCCCGGTGCGCGGTGAAAATTTCGGCACGCGCTTCAGGCCGGAATCGATGACGACGCGGATGCCGCTGACGGTAAGGCTCGTTTCGGCGATCGTCGTTGCCAGGACGATTTTGCGGATGCCGGGCTCGGGATCGGCCAGCGCCCGGTCCTGCTCCTGCTGCGGGAGCGCGCCGTACAGCGGCAGCACGGCCGTCCCTTCCGGCGCGCCGAGCAGTGCGGCGGTGCGGCGAATCTCCCGCTCGCCGGGCAGGAAGACGAGCAGGCCGCCCGTCTCCTCCGCCAAGGCGCGGCGGATCGCCCGGACGACATGCTCCTCCAGCGGCACATCCGCCGGTTTCGGCATATAGCGGGTTTCGACCGGATATTGCCGGCCTTCGCTCGCGACGACCGGCACGCCGCCCATCAGTTCCGCGACCGACCCGCTGTCCAGCGTCGCGGACATGACGAGGAGGCGGAGATCGTCCCGCAGCACCTGCTTCGCCTCGAGGCACAGCGCCAGGCCGAGATCGGCATGCAGGCTCCGCTCATGGAATTCGTCGAATATGACGACGCCGTATCCTTCCAGCGACGGATCCGACTGCAGCATGCGGGTGAGCACGCCTTCGGTCACGACTTCAATCCGCGTGTCGGGACTGACCCGGCTTTCCATCCGGATCCGGTACCCGACCGTCCGGCCGGGGCGCTCGCCGAGCAGCGACGCCATGTAGGCGGCCGCGCTGCGGGCCGCCATCCGGCGCGGCTCGAGCATCAGGATGCGCCGGCCGTCAAGCCACGGCTCGCCCAGCAGCCGGAGCGGCACGCGCGTCGTCTTGCCCGCGCCCGGTGCGGCCGTGAGCACCGCGCCGCCGTGCTCGCGCAGCGCTTCGAGCAGCCGGGGCACGGCTGAATCGACGGGCATCGGCAACTCGTCCAGGCGGACGAGCGCGCGTTGAATTTCAGATGATGTACCGGTGTTGATGAGATTGGAATGATGGTTGGACTTCATAGTGCCATTGTAATCGAGGCAGGCCGGGTTTCACAACGGAAGGTTGGGCGGGGATTCAGGCATAGAGGGCCGACAGGGCGAGCAGCAGCCAGGCTTCCGTCCATTCGTTCATGGCGCCGTACGTGTCGCCGGTCTGGCCGCCGAGCCGGCGCGCCAGCCATCGGCCGAGCGGCCAGCCGAACGCGGCGGCCAAGGCCGGAAACGCCGCCGCCGCAAGCGCGGCAGCGCCGGGCGCCGGCAAGCCGCCCCATTCAATCGGCGCGGCGCCGCCTGCGCACAGCAGCGCGAAGGTCACCGCCAGCCCGGCGGCGGCTGCGCCTCCCGCGTGCACGGCGCGGACGCCGCGGAACAGCGCGCCCATGCCGCCCTCGCCGCGGGCGTTCGGCCACGCGGCCATTGCCGCGGTCATCCACCAGCGGCTCCACACCGGGATGGCGGCGAGCATCGCCCAGCATGCCGGCCCGGCGCTATCGAGCAGCGACGCGAGCGCGGCGAATTTGACGATGAGCAGCAAGACGCCGGCCATCGCACCCATCGCGCCGACCCGGCTGTCCTTCATGATTTCGAGCATCCGCTCCCGCGGCCAATTGCTGAGCGTGCCGTCAGCCGTGTCGATCCAGCCGTCCAGATGCAGCCCGCCGGTGACCGCCGTCCACACCGCCAGCGTCAACGCCGCTGCGGGCCATGCGGGCAGCAGAAGCAGGAGCGCCGCCGCTGAAGCGGCCGTCACCAGCCCGACGGCAGCGCCGGCCAGCGGAAACGAGACGGCGCTTGCCCTCATCGTGCCTTGGTCATACGGCACCTCGAGCGGCACCGGAATCCGGGTGAGCAGCTGCATGGCGGCCGCGAACCCGCGGCCTGAACGGACGAGCAGCCGGAACATGCGATCACCCCCTGGTGTGGGTCAGTTGCAGCGCAGTCCTTGCGAAACAGAGACGACTTATTTGTGTCAAAACACGAGGTTCCGGCAGGATAACGAAACGGAGACACGCTATTCACTCCGAAACGAGCTGAACATCCCGTCGAAACGGCAAATAACGCGTCTCAGTTTCGTCAGGACGGTCTTCCGTCAAAGTTCATCCATCCGAAATTCGATCGATTTCAGATCGACCGGAATGCCGGAAACGACGAGGAACAGCCGATCGCAGACGCCGGCCAGCCGCTGGTTCATCCGGCCGGCGGCGTCCCGGAACATACGGCCGAGCGCCGTCTCGGGCACGATGCCGGCGCCGACTTCGTTCGTCACCAGCACGAGCGGAAGCGGAAAGCGCCGCACGGCGCCGGCCAGCGCTTCGATCCTGCCGTCCATCTCGCGCTCGACCCGCGCCCGGTCCGCACCGCCGTCCGGACAGACCGCAAGCAGATGGTTGGACAGCCAGAGCGTCAGGCAATCGACCAGAACGACCGGGCGGCCGGCTTGCGCCCCGGGGGCGGCGAGCCGATCCAGCAGCCCGACAAGATCGAGCGGTTCCTCGACCGTCTCCCACGCGAATCCGGACAGTCTCCGTTCCTCGCGATGCGCCCGTACGCGCCGCTCCATTTCATCATCCAAAGGCTGCGCCGTCGCGACATAGATGCCGCGGGACGCGAGACGAGCGGCATACGACTCGGCGAAGCGGCTCTTCCCGCTGCGCGCGCCGCCGGTGACGAGCACCGCCACGGCTCAGTCCTCCCTGCGCCGCGAGACGCCGGCGCTGTCGAAGGTCGCCATCTCGCCGATCAGGCGCGACGCCGCCTCGACGAGGTGAAAGCCGAGCACCGCGCCCGAGCCTTCGCCGAGCCGCATGTCCAGACGGATCGGCGGCGCAAGGCCGAGCGCGTCCAGGACGACGGCATGCCCCCGCTCCTCCGACAGATGCGAAGCGATCAGATAGGACAGCACAGCCGGGCAGAGCCGGACTGCGGCAAGCGCGGCCGCGGAGGAAATGAACCCGTCAATGACGACCGGAATCCGGCGCGCCGCAGCGCCCAGCATCAGACCGGCGAGCGCGGCGATTTCGAGCCCGCCGACTTTCGCCAGCACGTCGACCGGATCGTCGGAATCCGGGCGGTTCACGGCGATCGCGCGGCGCACCGCCTCGCGCTTGACCGCAAGCCTTTCATCGTCCAGCCCCGTTCCTCTGCCGACGACCGTCTCCACCGGAACGCCGGCGAGCACGGCGGCAATGGCGGCGCTCGGCGTCGTGTTTCCGATGCCCATCTCGCCCGCCGCGACCAGCGTCACGCCCCGGCCGGCCAGCAGGCCGGCCACTTCCATCCCGACGGCCAGGCTGCGCAGCGCCTCCTCCCGCGTCATGGCCGGCCCCGCGCACATGTTGGCCGTGCCTCTGCGCACTTTGCGCTCGATCAGATCCGGGTGGCGCACATCTCCGCTTATGCCGACGTCGACGCAGAAGACATCCGCGCCCGCCTGTCTGGCCAGCACGTTGATCGCCGCGCCGCCGCCCAGCATGTTCAGCACCATCTGCGGCGTCACCTCGGCCGGGTAGGCGCTCACGCCTTCTTCGCAGACGCCGTGATCGCCCGCCATGACGACCGCCGCCTTGCGCGGAAAGCGCGGCAGCGGCTCACCGCGGATGCCGGCCAGCTGCACCGCGAGCTGCTCCAGCCGGCCGAGACTACCCTGCGGTTTCGTCAGCCGGTCAAGCCGGTCGGCGGCCTTCGTCATCGCGTCTTCGTGCAGCGGGCCGATGTCCGCGATGACACGGGCAATCTTTTCTTCAACGTTCATTTGCGATCGTCCTTTCCTTCTCCGGCTACGGACGGACGATCCCGGACGGCGCGGCCGCATCCCGGAGTGCCGCCGGCCCGATCTCCCGCCTTCCGGGCTGCAGCAGCAACTGGGGCACGCCGCTTTCCGGGTGCGGCAGCAAGACCGGCTCGACGCCGAACACGCGCCGGATCGTCTCGAATGTCAGCACCGCAGACGGCGGGCCGTCCGCCGCCAGCCGTCCTTCGTGCATGACGAGCAGCCGGTCGCAATATTGTGCCGCCAGATTCAGATCGTGCAGCACCGCCACGACCGTCCGGCCGCCGGACCGCTGCCAGACCCGCACAAGATCGAGCAGTTGAATCTGGTATCCGATGTCGAGATACGTCGTCGGCTCATCCAGCATAAGCAGCTCCGGATCCTGCACCATCACTTTCGCCAGCGCGACGCGCTGCCTCTCCCCGCCGCTCAGCGCATCAAGCCGGCGGTTCGCAAAAGCCGACAGTCCGAGCGTCTCCAGCACGCGGTCAATCAAAGCCTCGCCTTTTTCATCCCGGGCGCCGAACCAGTTCTGGTAAGGATAACGCCCCATCGAGGCCACTTCGCGCACGGTGAACGCCGTCCCGGGCAGCGGTTCCTGCTGCAAGACGGCAAGGCGGCGGGCCAGCGCCCTGCGCGGCCAGGATGCGACCGGACGGCCGAACAGCCGCACGGAGCCGGCGTCGAATCGCCTGACGCCGGAGATCGCGGCGAGCAGCGAAGATTTGCCGGCGCCGTTCGGGCCGATGATGCCGTACAGGCCGCCCGCTTCCAGCCGGAATGTGATGTTGTCCAGTATGCGCCGCCCGTCTGCGTCGATCGTCAGGCCGTCCACTTCGATCATGCGTCACCCCTCCCCAATCCGGCTTTGCGACGCTTCAGCAACCAGGCGAAAAACGGAGCGCCGACCAGCGCGGTGAGCACGCCGAGCGGGATTTCCTTCGGACTGAGCGCCGTGCGCGCCAGCGTGTCGGCCCATACGACATAGATGCCGCCGCCGATGACGGAGAGCGGCACGATGAGCCGGTAGTCCGGTCCGACGAGCAGCCGGATCAGATGCGGCACGACGAGCCCGACGAAGCCGACGACGCCGCTTACCGAGACGGCGGCGGCGGTCACGAGCGTCGAGGCGAGCAGGACGAACAGTTTCGTCCGCTCGACATTCACGCCGAGATGGGCGGCATGCCGCTCGCCGAGCGTCATCAGGTTCATCGCCGAAGCGAAGGCGGCGATGACCGGCAGTCCCGCGGCCGCGAACGGCAGGACGAGAAGCGCGTGGTCCCACGTTCTTTTCGACAGGCTGCCGAGCACCCAGAACAGGATCCGGTTCACTTCGTCGTCGGACATCGAGATCATGAGCGAGACGAACGCGCCGAGAAATGCCTGAAAGATGACGCCCGTCAAAATGAGCGTTTCCACCGCCATCTGTCCGTTCGAACGCGCAAACACGAACACCATCAGCACGGTGAGCAGTCCGGAAACGAACGCGGCGGCCGGAACCGTCCACATGCCGATCATCGCCTGCAGCCCGAACGTCATGACGAGCGCCGCGCCGACCGAGCTGCCGGAGGCGACGCCGAGCGTATAAGGATCGGCCAGCGGATTGCGGAGCACGCCCTGAAACCCCGCTCCCGCCATGCCGAGACATGCGCCGACAAGCACCGCCAGGACGATGCGGGACAGCCGGACCTGCGTCACGATTGCTTCCTCCAGCGGCGTCCAGTCCGGTTCGGAACTTCTGAAAAACGGCAGCTGATGGATGAGAATCGACCACACCTTGGCGACCGGCATTCCCGCCGAGCCGATGGAAAGCGACCATACAACGGAAACCGTCAGGAGCATGAGCGCCGCCCCTGACCATGCCGCAACGCGCAGCGGGAGTTTCATGGCTTCATCACGGGAACAGGTCCGGATGAATCGCGGCGGCGATTTCTTTGAGGCCGTCCGTCAGCCGCGGGCCGACGCGCACGAGCGGATCGTTCGTCACCGCATGCACGCGGTCGTTCTTCACCGCTTCGATCTGATCCCAGCCCGGACGGGACAGGATCTCGCCGAGAAGGTCCACGCCTTCGATTTCCGGATAAATGATGACTTCGGGATTCCGCTGGATGACCGCTTCCGAATCGACCTCGAACCATCCCGATTGATCGGCAGAGATATTGACGCCGCCGGCCAGCTTCACGAGTTCGTCGAGAAACGTTCCGGAACCGACGGTCCACCCCGGCGAAAACTCGAGATAGACGCTGAGCGGCTCCGCATCTTTGACTTTGTCCGCAACGTATTGGATGGCCGCGCGCATCTCGGCGGCGACGGCTTCCGCTCCGGCCTGATGGTTCAGCAGGACGCCGACTTGTTCGATATGCGCGATCGTCTCCTCCAGCGTCTGCGGATCAGATGCGTACACGGTGATGCCGAGCTGCCGCAGCGCGTCGACCGCGGCCGCGTTCATGCTCGCGCTACCGAGCACCAGATCCGGATTCAGCGACGCCACTGCTTCGATGTTCGTGTTCATGTCGCCGACGCGCGGCAACTCGGCCGCTTCGGGCGGATAATTGCTGTACTCGTCCGCGCCGACCGCAAGGCTCCCCGCACCGATCGCGAAGACGATTTCCGTATCGCTCGGCCCGAGCATGACGACGCGCTCCGGCGCCCGCTCCAGCGTAATCGCGGTGCCCGTCTTGTCGGTGACGGTGAGCGGATAGACCGTCTCTTTGCCGGCATCCGCCGCCGCGTGTTCCCCGGAATCGGCTTCGCTTCCGGCCGCGTCCGCATTTGCCGGGCTGCCGCCGTCATCCGCCGTTTGCTGACCGGCATGGTCACCGCCGCTTGAGCCGCTGTTCGAGCCGTCGTTTGAACCGCAAGATGCAAGCAGCATCGCGAACAGCAGTAGCGCCGCGAACCATGCCGCATATTTTGTCCAATTGTGATGAATGTCCGCATTTCGTGTCATGTCGTTCATTGCTCCTGTCCGAAAAGAATGTGATGCATGAGGCCTTCAGCTAGCAAAAAAAGCATCCCCGGCCTGACGTTCCCGGAAATGCTCATGCAAGCGTCGACTGTTCGAAGCCGTCCGGCTGATCGGGCGGCAAACCCGACAAAAGGCGGCTTCGATCCATCATCCAACACCTCCTAAGACCACGTAGGCAGCGTCTGGCAAGGATAACGGGCAGGTCTCCTGACTCGAAGTGCACGAACGCCGTCTTCCCGGTCTCCCAGTGACATGGATGGCGTTCGCTTGCGCAAGGCATTGAGCGCCTGCGCGCTTCTCACAGTGGCGGGTCCGTGCCGGATTCTCACCGGTCTTCCCTATTAAGCCGGCCTCCGCTCAGGGCGCGGCGGCCTGGCACCCGTATCCGCAATATGCAATTGTCCGTTTCCGACTATAGCATGAACCGGAAAGGTTGTCCATAGCGGCGCGTCAGTCGCCGGTGACCACTTCGCCCGGCCAGGCGGCCATGCCGTCTTCCACGTTGACGACATCGTAGCCGAACTGCGCGAGATATTCGCACACGCGCGCGCTCCGCACGCCGCCCTTGCAGATGAAGACGAGCGGGCCTTCGCGTTCCGGCTCGAGTTCATCCATCCGGTCCAGAAATTCGGACAGCGGGATCAGCCGCGCTTCGGCGATATGGCCGGCCTGCCATTCCTCCCGCTCCCGGACGTCGATCAGGTTGACCGGCTCTCCCTTGGCGAGCCGTTCGGCCAATTCTTCGGCCGTCCATACTTCAATGCTCATGCTTCGTCACCTCCGAGCCGCTTCTCGATCCGTTCGCCGTACGTGTCCCATGCCGCGGCTCCGTACCAGCCGCGCTGCTCCATGAGCAGGCGGAGCCTGAGCCGCCGCTCGTTCAGCTTCTTGCGAATGTCGGCGCGCTCTTCGTCCGTCCGGCACATGCGGAGCAGATCCGCAAGCGTGACGGTCTCTTTCGCGAGCTGCACTTCCTCCGGCACGATACCGGCGTTGCGCATCATGATATAAGCCGTGCGGAGATCCTCCGGCACATGCGACAGATCCTCGATCTCAAGCGGCTTGCCTTCGCCCGGCAGATTGCGGAGCTCCCCCCGCTCGATCGCTTCCCGGATGCGCTCTTCCGCTATGCGGCTCACCCAATCCATCGCCGTCCGCCTCCTCCGCATCGAATCATACCGCTCCAAGCATTGTACGCCTCCGGGAAGCCGATGTCCAGCGCCGGGAACGGACGTCCGGCCGCGCAGCCGGGCATTATCTGCTTCCGCGCCGCTTTGCTGCGAGCAGACGCTCCATCGGAGACCCGGCTGCGCCCCCGGAATCCGGGCTGCCGGCGTCCAGGAGAACGGAATGCGAACCGTTGGAAGGGGCCGATCCGGTTGCGCTTGGACCGGCACGGGCAGTATCCGTGCCGTCTGTCCCGCCGATGCGGACATCCGGAAGCTTGTCTTCGGCCTTCCGCGGCTCAAGGCCCCTCGGCCTGATCCCGCCGCCCGCATAGAATTCGCCGGCGCTCCGGGTCCGTTCCTTGAGCCGCGACCATGCGGCGGCACCCGCCGCATCCGCGCCCGGCCCCTGCCGGACGGCAAATCTGCCGGCCAGGGCGGCGGCGATCCTGTTCCACGGCAGCGACAGCCGCCGCACGGCGATGTCGGCGAGCCACAGCAGCAGCGCCGCGATGAGGAGTCCCCGCGTCAGGTCGACTTTCCCGCGCGCCGCAATCCGTTCGATGCGGAACACCTCGCCGGGCTGTTCCGGCGACAGCATCCGCCCGCCCGTCACCTGTGCGATCTCCTCGAGCAGCGCCCGCCCTTCTTCATCGCCGGCAAGCCGGAATTCGGGCGAATACGGGATGACGAAACCCGCCAGCGAGCCGCCGGAAGGCGCGCCGTCCGCATCCCCGCTTTCGCTGATCTGCATGAAATACGCGCCCGGCCGGGCATTGTGGAGCCGCACGGCATATTCCCCGGGCGCAACCGGGACGGGCCGAAGCGTCTCCGCGCTGCCGTCTTCGCCCGTCAGCGACACCGTCAAATTGCTTGTGCCGGCTGCGCCCTGGGCGGTGATGGTCAATTCCGCGTCTCCGCCTTCCAGCCTTGCCTTCACAAGCCAGGGGTCGGTCGAAAATTGCGGGAACGTCCATTTCACCCATGCGGACAGCACGTCGGGAAATTGCGGCCAGGACGTCCATTCCGTTGACCATTGGCCCATCAGGTCGCTCGTCCAGGCGACCGAACGGCCGGCTCCGAACGACCAGCGCGCCAGCAGCGGATCGCCTTCCGGGGACAGGAGCACCGTCTCGGCCGTCTCTTTGGGCGTCGTCGCCACATACGCGTCAACGGCGGGGACGCCCGCCGAGAACAGCGGCAGCCAGCCGCCGGCCTGCCCGATCGCGGGGACGAACCGGTTCTCCACGATGTAAGTCCGCGCCATCATCGCCGTCTCCCGGCTGAAAATCGCCGGGATCGTGCTTTGATCGGCGGTGTAATAATACCGTCCCTTCGCCGCGTCGGCCAGCCGCTTCAGCAGCTCCGTATCCGCGTCCATGCCGACGGCGACCGTCGACATCGTAATGCCCGCTTCATTCATCGCGGCCGTCAATGCGTTATAATCGTTGTTTCCCGCCGACATGCCGTCCGTGAGCAGAATGATGTGCCGGCGCTGGGCTTCAATCTCCAGCATCCGGTCCAGCGCGGCGGCAACGGCCGGATGGATGTCGGTGCCTCCCGCGGGCTGTATCCCCTGCACCGCTGCCGTGACCGCATCGCGATCCGTCAGCTTCGTCGGTTCGACGACCCACCACGGGGAATCGTCGAACGCGACGACGCCGACCGTGTCCGGGTCGCGCAGCAGCCCGATCGCGCGCAGCGCCGCTTCCTTCGCCAGCTCCAGCTTGCCGCCGTCCATGCTGCCCGACCGGTCGATGACCAGGATGAGGCCGAGGGACGGCATCTGCCGCCGCCCTTTCAAATCCATGTAGACCGGCAGCGCGCGTTCGAGCGGCGTCTCGTAATAGCCGCCGAGGCCGTAGCTGTCCGCGCCTCCGGCGGCAACGAGCCCGATGCCGAGATCACCGACGGCGGATGCCAGCCGCTCCATCACCGTCTCGGACAGCCGCGTCGCCGGCACATTGTTCAGCACGATCGCATCATATCGCGCGTAATCGGCAAGTTCCACGGACAACTGTTCAGGCGACGCCAGATCGTACGGGATGAGCGACGCCTCGAGCGCCGAAGCGATGTTGGCCGACGAACCCGGCTCGCCTTCGACGACGAGCACGCGCGGCGGCCCTTCGACCCGGCTGAATCCGTAAGCCGTGTCGTTCTGCGCCCGATGGTCCCCCGGCATGTAGATTTCGGCTCGATAGCGATTGAACCCGGCGGACCCGGCGATGTTCTGAAACAGATAGCGGTTGATGCCGCGCGACAGCCGAACCGTCTCGCGGGCGATCTCGCGCTCGTTCTCGAACAGCCTCAGCTCGGCCTCGCTTTCCGCGGTGCTGGCGACTTCCAGCTCGATCGTGAAACGTTCGCCGAGTCTGACCGAGGCCGGCACCTGGAGCGATTCGATCGCCGCGTCGTCCGCGGCTCTGGAGGCGAGCGGCACGACATCGACGGCGATGCCCTGCGACTTGAGCAGCCGGCTCTGGCGGATGGCATCGCCCGCATTGCTGCGGCCGTCCGTGAGCAGGACAATTCGTCCGCCTTCCGGAAGCATGCTCGCCGCCAGCCGCAGGCCGTCGGTCACATTCGAATATGCGGGATCGATGCCCGCACGCAGCGCGGGCGCGCCGCCTTCCGCCGTGAGCGGCCGCTCCACCGCCGCGGTCCGGCCGAACGAGACGATGCCGGCCCGGTCGCCGTCGTCCTTGCCGTCGAGCGCCTCGCCGATCCAGCCGGCGATGCGCGCATCGTCTGCAACGCTCGCCGAGCGGTCGGCGACGAAGACCACCGCCCGGTAATCGTCGCGAAACGTCGGTGCAAAGCCCGATGCGACAGAGATGAGCAGCAGCAGGATGACGGCACGCAGCGTAAATGCGGCGGCTTTGCGCGGCCCCGACAGCCGAAGCGTACGCTTCCATGCCCAAAACAGCCACGCGGCAGCCGGGATGATGAGCAGCAGCAGCCACGGCCGGTCAAAATGCAGCCCCACGCCGGTACACCTCCCATTCCGCCGCCAGAAGCAGCAACAGCAGAACGGCGATGTACGGCGCGAGATCGATCCAGACGTCCAAGGCACCGTCCGATCGTTCCGATGCCGCTTCTTCCGCGCCGTCCGGCGTTCCGGACGCCGCATCGCCCGTCTCCGCGCCGATTCCCGGAAGGCCGATTCCGGTCAGCGGTTCGCCCGTCCACATCCCTTCCGCTTCCGCCGCGTGAACGGCGAGCAGCCGGGCGCCCAGCACCCGGTCGTCCGCATCGTATTCGACAAAGCGGTAAAGCCCGGGTACGCCGGGCACCGTCTGCACGGCGGCCACTGCCCCGTCCGCGTTCCGTTCCGCTTCGACCACGGCGGATGCGGCCGCCGTCCGGACGGGCGCCGTCTCCAGCGTCTCCCACACCGCCCGCACCGTGCCGTTCCTTACGCCGATTTCGATCCGGCCGTTCGCTTCGGCCCGGCCAAGGTGGCCGCTCGCGGCGCCGCCGAGCCATTCAGCCGCCTGCGCGGCCAGAATCGGGAAATCGGCCCGCAGCGGCAGGTCGGAATCGGCGGGATCGAACGCCAGGACGAGCTGCGGGCGGCCGTCCGCAGTCCCGGCATAGAGCACCGGCACGCCGCCGTACACGGCGACCGGCTCCATGCCGGGGCCGGGATCGGCCTGCACGATCCACGCGATATGCGTATCGGCCAACGTGATATGGGCCGTGACGGGATGCGGCCGGATGTCGGCCCGGTTGTCCGCCGGTTCGATTGCCGTTCCGCCCCGGGGCGGCGATGAAGCGGTCCAGATGCGCCACACCGGCCTGGATTCGAGCAGACTGCGCCAGGCGGCCGAGTCCAGCGTCCGTTCGTCCGCTCCGTACAGGACGATCCAGTCGATGCCGGCCGCCGATTCATCGTCGGGTTCGAAGCGGGCCGGATCGGCCTGCACGATGTCGACACCCGCCAATCCGAGCGAAGCGGAGAGGAACAGGCTGCGTTCGCCGACGAGCAGCGCCCGGCTCGCTGAAACCGCAGCCGGGAACGCGAAGGCCGCGTTGTCCGCCGTGTAATCATCCGCCGTGCGCAGTTCGGCGCGGTAGTAGTCCGCCGCCGGCAAACCTTCGAAGGCGAATACGCGCTGCTCGCCGGGCTCCAGCCGGAACGTCCGCTCCGCCGCCGGCGCCTTGCCGCCGGCGGGCACAAGCGCGAGCGTGCCTTCCGCCGGGCGCGCGCCGTAATGGATGAGCGTCACGGCAGCCGCATGCGATTCCGCTCCGGCTTGCAGGCCGAATGCGGCGATGGACGTATTGGCGCCGTCCCTGCCCGCCGCGAACAGGCGGATGGCGGACGCCTCGACCGTTGCGCCGCCCGCGCGGATCCGGCCGTCCGTCGCCAGCCACAGCTCGGCGCCTTCCTTGTTCCGGACCATCGCATCGGCCAGCGTGAGCGCCGCTTCCTCGTCCGTGCGCCCGTAGTGCGGACCGATCGCTTCCAACGCGCGGCGGATCTTGCGCCGATCGGTCTCGTCCTGCAGGATCAACTCCGGCTCGCCGCCCGCCGCGATCAGGGTCACCGGACGGGAGGACGGCAGCTCCTCCGCCGCGGCCGCGACGGCTTGCAGCGCCTCGCCCAAGGCGTCGGCTTCGCCGCTTCCGCGAGACGCGGCCGCCGTCATGCTGGCCGAACGGTCGACGACGATGACGACCGGCGCAGCGGACGAGGCCTGCCCCATGACGTGCGGACGCATCAGCGCGAAGACGAGGCACGCCGCCGCGATGAGCTGCAGAAGCAGCAGCAGGGTGCGGCGCAGCCGCTGCCAGGGCCGGTTCGCATCCTGCTCGCGCAGCGCCCGCCGCCACAGCAGATGGCTTGCGATCTCGGTCTCCGGGTACCGGCGTCTCAGCAGATACATCAGCAGAATGGCCGGCAGCGCCAGCGCGAAAACGGCCGAAGCGGCGGACTGAAACAGCATGTTCTCCCTCCTTCGCGTTCAAGTTCGGCACCGATCCGATCAACGCGGCCGCTGCAGCAATCCGTGCCGCGCCATGCGGACGAGCACCGTCTCCTCGAGCGGCACGGACGTATCGACGGCGAAATAGACGAAGCCGAGCTCCATGCATCTTCTTCGAATGGCCCGGACGTGTTCCTTCAGCGCTTCGTCATAGGCGCGCAGCGCGTTCTCGTGAACGGCCACATCCTTCGCCGCTTCCGTCTCGGCGTCAATGAGCCGAAGCTCGCCGCGCAGCGCCGGCCGCCACTCGTCCGGCGCGAGCACATGCACGAAGACAAGATGCTGTCGCGCCGCGGCGAACGCCTTGAGCGTCTCCTCAATCCCCGAGGCATACAGCCCGTCCGTCAGCAGCCAGCTGACGCCGGGCCGCGGCGGCAGCGCGCCGGGCACAGCAAGCGGGACCCGGAGATCCTCGGCGCCGGGATCGGCGGCAGGGCCAAGCGACTGTTCAAGGAATTCGAACAAGCGGTGCGCCGCGGCGCGTCCCCTGACCGGATGAAGACGGCCTTCGACGCTGCCGGCAAAGCGGACGGCCGCGGCGCGGTCGTCGCCGCAAAGGGCGGCATAGCCGGCGCACGCCGCAATCCGGGCGGCATAAAGCAGCTTGTTCGTGTCCGACCATGTGTCCGGATTCGTCTCCGGTTTTCCGGGCTCGAAACGCATGGACCGGGATACATCCAGATAGAACGTGACATCCGTCTCCTGTTCGTCCCAATATTGCCGGATATAAGCCCGCCCTGTGCGGCCGTAGACGTTCCAGTCCAGCCGCCGGATATCGTCGCCCGGCACATATGCCCGGTAGTCCGCGAATTCGAGCGAACTGCCGAGCGCGCCGGAACGCCGTTTACCCTGCTGCGTGCCGCGCGTCCGCCCGGACGCCGCAACGGCCAGCCGTTCGACGCCCCTCAGCAGCGATTCTCCGGGCCGAACCAGCTTGCCTTTGTTTCCCTCCGGGGCGGAATGACCGGCTCGGTCCGCCGCGCTCACGGCGAAACCCCCGCCGCCGCGAGCACTTCCGCGACCAGCTCATCCGGCCGGATGCCGGATGCAAGCGCTTCGTAGCCGAGCACGATCCGGTGCCGGAGCACGGGCGCGGCCGCCGCGGCAAGGTCGGCGCGCGAGACGTGCAGGCGGCCGTCGAGCAGCGCGCGCACCTTCGCGATGCCGACGAGCGCCTGCACGCCGCGCGGACCGGCGCCGTAGCGGACATACCGCCGAACGGCGTCCGGAACGTCCGGCTCGCCCGCGTGGGTCAGCATGACGATCTGGACCGCCAGATCCAACATATCGTCGGAGACGAGCACTTCCTTCGCGTACTGCTGGATGCGGTGCAGATCTTCAGCTCCCGCGGCCTTCTCCGCCTTCGCTTCGTGTGCGGAAGTGGTTCGCGCGACAATCTCCTTCAGTTCGGCGCGGCTCGGATAGGCGACGTCAATCTTGAGCAGGAAGCGGTCGAGCTGCGCTTCGGGAAGCGGGTAGGTTCCCTCCTGCTCCAGCGGATTCTGCGTCGCCAGCACGAAGAACGGCCGCGGCAGCGGATGCGTCTCGCCGCCCGCGGTCACCGTGCGCTCCTGCATCGCCTCGAGCAGGGCGCTCTGCGTTTTCGGCGTCGCCCGGTTGATCTCGTCCGCCAGGATGAGGTTCCCGAAGATCGGCCCGGGCTGGAACCGGAATGCGGCCGGCTCGCCGGCGGCGCCGAATTCGACGATGCGCGTTCCCGTAATGTCGGAAGGCATCAGGTCGGGGGTGAACTGGATGCGCGAGAACGTCAGATCCAGCGCGTCCGCCGCCGTGCGGATGAGCATCGTCTTGCCCAGTCCCGGCACGCCTTCCAGCAGCGCGTGGCCTCCGGCAATCAGGCACCACAGCAGTTGTTCGACGACCGTCTCCTGTCCGACGATCACCTTCGCGATCTCGCGCCGAACGGCATGGATCCGCTCGACGGCTTCCGCGATGTCCGCTTTCGATTCGATCATGGCATCCTCCCGTTCCGAATCGTTCACCGATCCGGCTGTATCTCATCGAAATAGTTCTTGACGCGCTCCTTCAGCGAAGGCGGCAGCGTGCCGGCCGACAATGCGCGCCGGGCGTCCGCCTCGTAAGACGCGTACACTTCTTCATAACTGCGCACGCCGCCGTCGACGGCCGGCGAGCTGCCGCCTTCGGTTACGGCGCCGCCGGACGCGGGACCGCCGTCGGTCGTCACTTCGCCTTCTCCCTCGTAGATGCGGGGCGTCGTGACGAGCGTCCGGCCGCCGCTGCCAAGCCCGGCTCCGCCGCCGGTACCGCTGCCCTGGCCCCTGCCGAGGCCGGAGCCGCTGCCCGATCCGCTTCCGGCGCCGCTGCCGCCTGAACTTCCCGTTGCGCTTCCGCTTGAACCGCCGCCGGCCGGGCTTCCCGAACCGGTGCCTTCAGCGCCGCCGCCCGCAGAGCCGCCGGATGAAGAGCCGTTTTGCCCCGACCCGCCGCCGGTTTGACCCTGCCCCGCATCACTGCTGCCGGTCTGCGTTCCCTCCGAACCCGGCTGCCCGCCGCCCGGTGAAGCCGTTCCTTCATCGTCACCGGCCGCGTCGGCATCCGCGATGCCGTTCCAGCCGCTGCCCGCAGTTCCCGCGGTATCCAGACCGAGCCGCGATCCGGCCGCCGCCAGCGCGGTTGCCGCCTGTTCAGCCAGCGCTTGCAGCTCCTCCGCCGACAAGGCGGCTTCCATCGCCTGTCCGATCGCTTCCGATGCAGCTTCGAGTTCGCCGTTTCCCAAAGCGTCCGCAGCTCCTTCAAGCGCTTCACGCAGCGCATCTTCTCCGGCTTCCGGCGCCTTGCCGGCGAGCTCCCGCAGCCGTTCCGCGAGCGCCTCCCGCTGTTCGGGGCTGAGCCGCGCAATCAGGCTTCCCAAGCGCTCCGCCGCTTCGGCAACCCCGCGCCTGTCGCCGCGTTCCAACGCCTGTCCGAGTTCGCCGAGTTCGGGCGTCCGCTGCATCTCGTTCGCCAATGCTCGGAGCGCTTGCTGCTCCTGCTTCAGTTCGGCGGCGAGACGCGCAATTTCCCGCTCGGCCGCCTCCCATTCGGCGCGCAGCGCATCCGGCTCCATCCGGAGCGCCTGCTCCCGCAGTTGGTTCAGCGGCTCGGTCAGCGCCTTGCGCTCTTGTTCCGTCAGTCCGCCGGATTGCTCCAGTTCGTCAAGCGCCTGTTCGATGCGGCCGATCTCGCCGCTCAGCGCCGCGCGGGCGGCCAGCCGTTCATCCATCGGGTTCGGCAGGAGCAGCAAAATCGCCGCAGCACACCAGATGGCGGCAAGACCAAGCAGGTATCGCCGCTGCTCCCGACCGCGCGGCCACGGAATCCGCTCGCCCAGCCCGGCCGCGAAACGGGCTGCCTCCGCTTCGGCGTCGGCGCGCTGCAGGCGCGTGATCGGCGTATCCAGATGCAGCAGGTCGAGCGCCGTGACGATGGCATCGTTCGTGCCGGCGCGATCCATCTCGCGGGCCGCCGCGCGTTCATCGATGCGCGGCCGGAAGGAAGCCGCCGCACCGGCGGCGATTCCCAGGGCGGCTAGCGCTGCGGCGATGATCGGCGCATCCTCGACCGGCAGGAAGCGAGTCGCCGCAAGCAGCAGGACCCCCGCGCAACTTCCGGCCAGAAGCCCGGCGGCTGTGCGCCGCACGAGCCGGACAGCCATGAGGCGCCGGCGCACCGGTGTCAGCAATTTCAGAAGCTGCGGCTCATGCAATGTTCGGGACATGCTCCCCCTCCTTCCGGTCCGGCAGGAATGGATTCCGGGATGAACCTCCACGGTTATTTAACACAATTAATGATTTATATCATTATCCTTTCATGTAATGAGTCATCAGATTGCCATCAGCCTTGGCCTGCCGCCTTCTTCCGTTTCCGTTTCAGCACGGGCCGGATGTGCCGGATGCTGAGCAAGACCGCGATGACGGTCAGTACCGAGTAGACGAGGAAATATTCCTGCCACAGCTCGATCGGCGCTTCGGCGGCCGATGATGAGCCGGACCAGGCGACACGAAATATGCTGCGCGACAGATCGGGCTCGAAGATGCTGATGAGCGCCGCCGCCGGATTCAGCCCCATCAAGAAGCCGGTCCAATTATAATAGCCGGGCGGATTCGGTTGACTTGCGACCGAGTTTACGATCATCAAGTTCAATATGAGATACAGGAACGCCGTGCCGCCATACATGAACAGCGTCAATCCGTACGATGTGATGACGGACAGCATGGTGCGTTTCATCCATGTGGAGAACAGGACGCCGAACGACCCGAACGCCAGCATTGTGAACAGATAGAAAGCGAACACCGTCCCGACCTGTCCCGGCGAAATGCCGCCGTACAGGAAGACGATGCTGAATACCGGCATGGTCGAAATGACGAGCAAGGTCATGAAACCGAGCGATGATACCAGCTTGCTCAGGATGATGCTCGTCGAGCTCTGCTGCGTCGTGAGCAGCAGATTCAGCGTCTGCTTCTCCCGTTCGCCGCTGACGACGCCCGCCGTAAGCCCGGGCGTCATGAACGCGATCAGCCCGAGCTGCGCGACGCTGATGAACAGGAACATCGTCCTGCTCCGGCCGGGATCGAAGGCGGTTGATCCGAGTCCGTAATCCATGCGGAAAATGTACAGAAATCCGAACGCCAGAATGCCGAGGGCCGTCAGGTAGAACAGCAGCGCCCACATCGAACGCGGGGTCCGCATGCGGAGCGTGAATTCCTTGCCGAGCACCGGATTGATAAGCTTCGTCCGCCAGTCATGCAGCGGACGTTTGGCAGCCGACTGTCCGTTCATGCCTCCACCCCGATTCCTTTGGTCATTTCGAGGAAGACGTCTTCCAGATTCGTCTGGGCCTCACTGAAGGCGATCGGCCGGAACCCCTGTTCGACGAGCCGGACGAGCAGCTCCGCCTGCTCCTCGTCGCCGCCTGCGAACTGGAACCGTACGAGTTGCCCGTCCCGCACGACGCGTCCCACATGCTGCTCGCCTTCGAGCAGCTTGACCGCTTCTTCCGCGCGTCCGGCCAGCCGAATCTCGAGGATGCGCCCCGCCTGCAGCCGGTATTGAATCTCGGCGACGCTGCCCTGGGCGATCATCCTTCCCTGTTCGATGACGCCGATCTCATCCACCATCTCCGCCAGTTCGGGCAGGATGTGGGAGGAGATGATGATCGTTTTGCCCATTGCCTTCAATTCTTTCATGATCTCACGCATCTCAATCCGCGCGCGGGGATCGAGGCCGGATGCCGGCTCGTCGAGGATGAGCAGGTCCGGGTCATGGACGAGGCAGCGCGCCAGGCAAAGCCGCTGCTTCATGCCGCGCGAGAGCGTGTCGACATAGGCGTCCTTCTTGTCGGACAGGTTGACGAGCTCGAGCAGTTGCGGGATGAGCGCTTCGCGCTCCGCCCGCGGAATGCCGCAGCTCGCGCCGTAGAAATGCAGATATTCCGTCGTCCGGAATTGATCGTAGACGCCGAAGAAGTCCGGCATGTACCCGATCCGCCTGCGCACTTCCTTCGGATTTTCGGTCACGTCGATACCGTCCACCCGGACGATGCCGTCATCCGGCGCAAGCAGCGTCGCCAGAATCGCCATCGTCGTCGATTTGCCGGCGCCGTTCGGTCCGATGAACCCGAACACGGTCCTGCGCCGGATCGTCAGATCGATCGATCGGAGCGCCTGGAAATTGCCGAACCGTTTCGTAAGCCCCCGGATCTCGACCATGAGACGGTCGGAGCCGCCGGCGGGATCCACCTGCCGCGCGTCTTCCGCTTGCGCCAACCGTTCCGTCATTCGACCGTCCCTCCTCCCAGTTCCAGATCAGGCAGACGATAGCGCATTCTGTCGGTCGCCTCAAGCTGCATCCGCACCGTATGCTGATCCGTCAGGTACGATTCCGCCGGTTCGGGCAGCGTGTACGAAACGTCATTCATCGGGACCGGCTCCCATTCGCCGGCGGCATCGTTCCATACGGACAGCGTCGCATTGCTGAACGCCGCCGGTTCCTGCTGACGGATGGTGAAGGAACGGAACGGCTCATCCCGCCAGGGAAGCGGATACTCGAAGCTGAGCGTCCCGTCGGCCATTTCCAGAAGATTGTCATTGACATATCCGAATTCAAGCATGGCGTTTTGAGTGATAACGGGCTGCACGATGCCGGGTATGCCGCCTTCGACATCGGCAATCGACAAGTCCAGAGGCTGCGCCCACAGCGTCACATTGTCGGACGGCACCGACGAGCCGTTCACTTCGAACCAGCCTTCCCTGTCGGAACTGAACCCGACGATCATCGGAACCGCCCCGCCAACCGATCCGTTGAGCCCGTTGTTCCGGCCGTCATTCAAATAGGCGTCCAGCAAGCCGCGCTCCCGGACATAAAGGTCAGTCCTGCCCCGATAAGGGAAGATCATGCTGCCGAACGAGCCGTAGCCGGTATTGAACTGCCCGCCGCTATACGGGATGTTGACCGCTCCCGTTTCTCCGCGTTTCAGATCGCCGATATGATACGCCATGCCGTTCATCAGCACGTTGACATGCGTCAGATCGGCCGCTGTGTGATTCGTCACTTCAATATCGAGGTAATTGCCGTTATAGGCGATCGCCGTATCGTATTGGCCGTATCCGGGTGAAGAACCGAGATGCACCCACGCCTTGCGGATGGACCAGTACGGCACATTCCGCCATACAGCCGTCGCATCCCCTTCCGTCAATCCGGACGAACTTGTCGCCCCTGAGCCCGGCGACGCCGCTTTGAACGATATCGTCATCCCGCAGCGGAACCGAAAATCCCGCTCCCTCGAACGTGACGCTGACCTTTCCGCCGGACGGCACGAACACGGCCGCGGCCGCGGACCGGTCCGCCCAGCCGTCACCCGAAAGCTGCACGGTACGGACGCTGTGCGCTTTCACGGTCCGCTTGTCTGCGGAACCCACGGTGAAAATGACGACGCTGCAAATGACGGAAAGGACGGGAATGAGCCACCACATCCATTCGCGACGGTCGAACTTTTTTAATATCAGATACAGGATCGGCGCGGCGAGGAGCACATAAATGATGAAGAAGAGCGACAAATTTCCGATCTTCGGCGGCTTCAGGGACGGGAAGTGGCTCAGAATCGAATCGTATTGCCAGAAATCATAGCCATACCCGTAGTGCACATTCACCGTGATCGGGTGCAGCCCGACGCCGTTCAGCATCCGTTCCCACAGCTTGGGGCCTCCTCCCCAGCTCGCAAGCGGCTCGACAGACGGGTCGAACGCCACATACAGGACGCTGCCCGACCCGTACGCGCGGACAGCTGAAATAGGAACGCCGTCCGCCAGTGTGACGATGCCGGCTTGCAGATCCCCGGTCGATACCGTCATCGGCATTCCGGCCGGCAGCGGCTCTTCGCCGATCGCTTCCAGGATCCGGGCCGACTCGAGCTCGGCCGTTCCGCCGGGCGCGACGGGCACAAGATCAGCGAACGCGGCGGCGGTCTTCGCATAGCCGGCTCCGCCGGATACGACCAGCCGGCCGCCGCGGATCACCCAGCCCCGGATCGCGTCAATCCGTTCCTGCGGCCAGTTTCCGGTCGGCACGTCGTTGAGCACCAGCATGTCCAGTGCGCCGAGCTGCAGCGAATCCGCCGGCAGATCGTCCTCCTTCAGCACGATCGTCCGGAAGTTGTAGCCGCGCGTCATGAGCAGCGCGAGAACATTCATCGTATCCGGGTCGCGCGCCACGACGCCGACAGTTGTCGAATTGTCGCCCGAACCCTGCAGGTAAGGTTGGCCGAACACGACCGGAACCTGCCGTCCGGACCCCGCTCCGCCTTCATCGAACCGGATTCGGTTGTTGTCCTTGTTGTACACCATGCCCGGCACGGTCATCTCGACGATCATCGGCGTGTCCGCGGGCAATTCGGCGGGAACGGCGATCTCCTTCGGAAACCCGTCGTCATACGCGAACACGACATCGCCTTGCAAATCCCGGCCCGTGCGGTTCGTGAGCGTCAGTCTGAGCCGCGTATATTTCCCCTCTTTATAGACGGACTGAAAACCGAGTTCCCACCGCATCTCGATGCCGGTCTCCGTCTCCGCTGCGGCGGCCGGGTGATCGGGCCACAGCAGCAGCAATGCCAGCAGCGCAGCCAATGCGGCAGGCAGCCAAACCTTGATCCATCGGCCGAGAACGTCTGCCAAGTGAGGTCTACCCCCCGTACGCAGTCTGAATCTGTTTTATATTTGACGCCGTGGCGGGATTTAAAGTTGCACTAATACAAGACAGCTCCGAACGACGTCGGAGCTGCAAGCCGAATTGTGGTCTCATGATGTCTTACACGCGGACCGCCGTGCCGCTCACGGCGACCATCAGCATGCCTTCCCGCACCACTTCGTAGTCGATGTCGATGCCGACGATGGCGTTCGCGCCCATCCGCCGCGCCTGCTCGACCATCTCGCCGATCGCGATGTCGCGGGCATCCTTGAGCTTGTTCTCGTAGGCGCCGGAACGTCCGCCCACGACGTCGGTGATCGATGCGAGGAAGTCGCGCACGATGTTCGCGCCCATGATCGCTTCACCGGTGACGATGCCGATGTAATCCAGAATCGGTCTGCCTTCAAGCGTAGGGGTGGTCGAAAGATACACGGGCTTCATCTCCTCAAACGGTTTTGCTTCATATACGGATCAGGGGGCGCAGCGTTTCAGGGAAGTCACGACATCACCAGCCAGTAAAAGAGTCCCGCAATAACGAAACGGTACAGCGCAAACCAGGTCAGCCTCAGCCGCTTGATCAGGTTCAGAAACGTCACGACGGCCAGCATCGCGACGATGAACGACGCGGCCCCGCCGACCAGGAACAGCACGAGGTCGTCCTTCGTCAGCAGGTCGCGGCTGTCGTACAGGTCGAGCACGGTGGCGCCGAACATGACCGGCACGGAGATGATGAAGGTGAAATCCGCCGCCGCCTTCCGGCTCGTGCCGAGCAGCATGCCGCCCGAGATGGTCGAACCCGAGCGGGAGAAGCCCGGCCAGAGCGCAAGACATTGGAAGAGGCCGATGCCGAGCGCTTGCTTGTATGTAATGTCGTCGGTATTTTCGCTCGTCACCCTGCGCTTTGCCAGCTCCGCCGCGATCATCAGGATCCCGCCCGCGACAAGGCTGATCAGCACCGGACCGGGGCCGAACAGAACGTTCTTGATAAGATCCTTGAACAGCAGATACACGATGAGTGCGGGCAGCATGGCCAGAATCATGTGGATGACGTTCAGTTTGTCCGGCACGTTCAGCTTCAGGCGGACCATATCCTTTAGAATGTCCATATAACGGCGAAAATAGAGCACGAATACCGCCAATACGGCGCCGAGCTGGACGACAATCTTGAACGTGTCCGCCGACCCGCCTTCATACCCGAGCAGATTCCCCGCCAGAATCATGTGTCCGGTCGACGATACGGGCAGAAATTCCGTCAGGCCTTCGACGATTCCGAGAATGATGACTTTGAACAGATCTTCCAATCTTCACACACTCCTGACGTTGTTCCAATCTTATCTGCGAAAACGCACCCCGCCTTGTCCACTCTATACCGCCCGCATGCGCCGGTCAACCGGTCGAGGTCCAGTCCCGCGGAACGCCCGGCTTCACGCCGCCACTGCCCGGCGGCAAGGAGCGTGCGGCGGCCGCGCATCCCGCGGCGATCAGACTGACGCACCACAATGAAGCAATCCAGCAGGCCGTCAGCGCCGGCTCGCGCATCCGCCCGGCGGATGCCATATCGAGCAGCTTCGGCAATACCGCCTCGGCCAGGTTGTATCCGGCCATGACGATCAGCAGCGCCGCCAGCGCCGTCCATGCCGCTCCCGGGCGATGGCGCGTCAGCGCCGCAATCATCCAGCCCGTGACGAGCGCCGTGAACGGGGCCACGTTGATCGCGCCGGGCAGATTAACGGGCGGATCGATCACGACCTTCGCCGCCAGCACGACGGCCATGACCACGGCGGCGATCAGACGGAAACGGCGCTTGTCGGCCGGCGGATGCGCGGGCGATCGGCTTCCGCCGGATTCCGCCGACCGGAAAGCGCGCCAGCGCAAGAACACATACAGCGCGATCGCGGCGGCACCAAGGGCGGAGAGGACGAATTGCAGCGACTCATAGACGACGAACCGGCCGATGCCCGGCGCATGCAGCCACGCGAACCGGTTGGTGAAGACCGTATGGCCATGCGTCCAGCCGTCCATGAACAGATGGGTCAGAAACCCGATGAATAGCGACGCGATGAACGCCAGCCAATCGCCTGCCGTCCGCAGCGGCCGCATCGACAGCCGTTCGGCGAACCGGTCAAGCCCGCCGCAGGACGGCAGCAAAAGCGGCAAGGTCGGCAGCAGCAGCCGCCCCATGACGAGCGCGGCGGCCGAGCACAACGGCAGATGGATGAAGAAGAATCCCGCAAACGTATGGCCGATCGTCCGGTACGGCTCCATCGCGGCGAAATATTCGAAGTCCGGCGCCATGCTGCCGAGCACCAGCCCCGATGTGCGCAATGTGTGCGGCATCAGCCGCTTGAGCGGCGCCGCGAAGAACGGATGGGCGAACGTATGCGGCATGGCGATTCGTCCTTTCCGTTTCAGCGTACCGTTTCATCATAGCGCGTCCGATCATTTTTTTCCAGTGACAATGGAAGCAAACGGGAGTAGAGTTGATAGGGAACGCATCATCCACAGGACATCTCCGGGAGACGTGAAATATGCAGCCTCAAATCGCAAAAACGGAAACCATTCAAGCGGGACAACCGCTGATTGCGGCCCGGCAGGCGGATCATGTCCTGTTCGTCGCCGTCACCTTATTATACTGGACGACCATGTACATCTATGTCCCGATTCTGACCCCGTACCTCGAGTATCGGGGCCTGAGCCTGCAGGCAATCGGACTGGTGCTGGGCAGCTACGGCTTCGTTCAGCTCCTGTGCCGGTTCCCGCTCGGCATCTGGTCCGACCGGCTTCGGCGGCGCAAGCCGTTCATCCTGCTCGGGATGGCGAGCGGCGCCCTCAGCTGCCTGCTGTTCCTGCTTCCGGATTCGTGGCTGTGGACGCTGGCCGGGCGGGCGGTGTCCGGCATCTGCGCCTCGACATGGGTGGCGTTCACGGTGCTCTACGCCGGCTACTACGCCGAGACCCAAGCCGTCCGGGCGATGAGCAACATCAGCTTCATGATCGTGGCCGGTCAGCTCATCGGCATGGGCTTCAGCGGATGGCTGGCGGATGTTGCCGACTGGAACGCGCCCTTCATCGCAGGCGCGGCCATCGCCGCCATCGGACTTATCGCCGCCTGCTTCATTCGGGAGCCGAAAGGCGGCGTCGCCCGCACGCCGATGACGTTCGCCGACGTCGGCGCCGTCGTGCGCGAACCGATGCTGATCAAGGTGTCGCTGCTTTCCATACTCGGCCACTGCGTACTGTTCATCACGATGTTCGGTTTCACGCCGCTCAAGGCCGTGAACGATCTGAACGCCTCGAACGCCGAACTGACCTGGATCGTCTTCGCGTTCATGATCCCGCACGCCTTCGCGTCGCTGTACAGCGGGAAATGGGTCGCGCCGAACATCGGCGTCTGGAATACGCTGATCCTCGGATTCGTGCTGAGCGGCGCATGCACCGCGGCCATCGCATGGACGCCGTCGCTGCCGGTGCTGATGGCGACGCAGGCGCTGAACGGACTGGCCCAGGGGCTGTACCTGCCCCTCCTGCTCGGGGCGGCCATCCAGGACGTGCCGGGACCGAAGCGCGCGACCGCGATGGGCTTCTATCAGGCCGTGTACTCGGCCGGCATGTTCGGAGGCCCCTATCTCGCGGGCTTCCTGAACGACTGGTACGGCATCGACAGCGGGTTTTACTGCGGCGCCGCGTTCGCCTTCATCGCCGCGGTCCTGTCCTTCCTGTGGCGGAAACGGACGGACTGATGCCGCAGACCGGTCTTCTTCAGCCCGCCATCCGAAAGGCCGCGGCAAGCAAGACGGCATGCAGCACGGTCATGACCGGCAGGCCGACCGCGAACATCCGGTGCTTCGTCTTGTGGCGGAACAGGCGCATCCCGATCCATCCTCCCGCGGCGCCGCCGAGCAGCGCCCACAAAAGCAGCCGCCGTTCGGAAATCCGACGGCGGCCCAGCCGGGCGCGGCGTTTGTCCGCACCCATCATCCCCATGAGCGCGATGCTCATTACCGCGACGTACGCGGACAGCCAGACGGCGGCTTCCGTCATACGAACTGCTCCAGCCGGTACGTCTCCGCCGGCACTTCCGCAAGGAACCGGCACGGCCGGCCGACGGCGAAGACATGCAGCGCGTGCATCGCCCGCGTGCACGCCGTGTAGAACAACCGCCGCTCGCTCTCCCGCGCATACACATCCTCGGAGGCGTTGTAGATCAGCACCGCGTCGAATTCGACGCCTTTGGCCAGATACGCCGGAATGACGCAGATGCCTTTCTCGAACTGCGGCGTATGTTTCGTCACAAGGCGGACCGGCAGTTTGTCCGCCAGTGCCGCGTACGCTTCTTCGCTCTCGGCGGCGGTGCGGCAGATGACGGCCGCGGATTCGTACCCTTCCCGCATGAACCGCTCCAGCGATTCCCCGATGCGCCGGTGCAGCGTCTCCTTGTCGTGGACGATCAGGACGGACGGCTTCTCGCCGCTCCGATTGAACGGCTCGATCTCGCTTCCGCCTTCAATCATGGCGCGGGTGAACTCGACGATTTCCCGCGTCGAGCGGTAGCTGCGGGTGAGCCGGATCCATTCCGTCTGCTCGGGACCGTACAGACGGGTGAGCGGGTCCCCTTCCTCCAGCACCGAATCCTGCGCGTGGATCGACTGGTTCATGTCGCCGAGCGCCGTCATGCGGGCGCGCGGGAACAGCCATTTCAGAAACTCGAGCTGGAACGGCGTGTAATCCTGCACTTCGTCGATCAAGACATGGCGGACATTCGTATTCACACGGAACCCTTTCAACCGTTCGTTCAAATAAAGAAAAGGCGTCGCGTCCTCGTACAGCAGCCGGCCCTCGTCGATCATGCGCACCGTCAGTTCGGCGATCGCCGGCCATTCCTCCGGCAGCGGCGCATCCTGCGCGAGCGAAGCCGCCAGATCCGGATCCGCGTGAAGCCGGCGGTAGAGCCCCTTCGCGTCGACGAACCGGAGCACCCGGATGCGCGCGCGGACCGGCTTCAGCTCGGTGTTTACGATCGCCTCCGCCAGCAGATCCCGCTCTGCTTCGGCATCGTCGAAGGTGGCGCGCGTCAGGTGCCTCCGCTTCGCCCGCAGTTTCGCATAGGCGCGCTGATAGTCCGTCCGGTTCATGTACTGCATTTCTTCTTCCACCCAGGCTTCGGACTTCTGCGCCTGTTCGAACGCCTTCACCTGCTCGAGCAGCCATTCCTTGACGAGCTCGATCCGGTTGGCCAGCCGGATCGAGCGGTCCAGGCCGTAAAATTTCTCGGCGATGGCGGAAGCGGACACGATCGTCCGGCCCCTGAATTTGACCGGGCGGAACATCATGCCGGACGTTTCCAGACTGCGGAGGTACGCCTGAATCAGGGCGAGATAACCGGAAGAAGACTTGAAGCGGATGGCGGCCAGCCGCGTCTTGTAGCCGGCGTCGCCCTCGCGCGTCAGGACGTATTCGAGCTGGTCGTACGCATCCTCGACCCGAAACTGCTTGCCGAGGCGCAGCTCCAGATAGTCCTGGAACGTCGTCTGGATCATGTTCGCTTCGCCGAGTTCCGGCAGCACGGACGAGACGTAGCTGTTGAACATCGGGTTCGGGGAGAACAGCACCATCTGGTCTGAGCTGAGCGTGCCGCGATACCGGTAGAGGAGATACGCGACCCGCTGCAGGGCGGCGGACGTCTTGCCGCTGCCGGCCGCTCCCTGGACGATGAGCATGCGGCTCCGGTCATTGCGGATGATCCGGTTCTGTTCGCGCTGGATCGTCGCCACGATGCTCCGCATCGCCGAATCCGACGTGCGGCTGAGCACCTGCTGCAGCAATTCGTCGCCGATCGTCACGCCGGTGTCGAACATGTAGCGGATCCGGCCGCCCTTGATGATGAATTGTCGCTTCAGTTCCAGTTCGCCGGAGACGACGCCGGAAGGCGTCTCGTATTCGGCCGGCCCGGGCGGATAGTCGTAATACAGGCTGGAGACGGGCGCGCGCCAGTCGTAGACGAGAAACTCGTCGCTTCCCTCTTCTCGGTAGGAGGCGATCCCCAGATAAATCGATTCGGCCTTGCGCTCGCCCTGCTCGCGGAAATCGATGCGGCCGAAGTAGGGCGAGTCTGCGAGACGCTTCAGCTTGTCGACATATTCGGCCGAGTGCCGCTCGGTCCGTTCGCGTTCCGCCAGCAGGTCCGCCTGCTGCTTCATGCTGAAGTACGTTTCCTGGATGTCATCGAACGTGCTGAAGTTGACCGTGACCTCGTCCCAGAAATGTTTGCGGATTTCGTGGGCCTCGGACCGAACGGCGCCGATCTCGTTCTCCAGCCGGCCGATGGTCCGTTTGATGCTTTCGGTGACGCGGTCTGCGCGAGCCTGCTCTTCCTTCCACTGCGGATCCGCTTGGTCCATCCTGATCCGACACTCCTCTCGCTTGCGAATTTGAGAAAATAAAAAAGTGTTGACACAAACGGTTTAACCCGTTATAATTATAATGAGAACTACTTTGCTCAATTTCAGCAAGAGTTCCATTTTTTTATTTTATCAGATCACCCCGAAACATTCAACCTCCCGTCCTTGCGGACGGGAGGTTTTGTTGTTTCCGGCCTTCGTCGCATTCAATCCGTCAATTCGAACCCCTGCTCCTTCAGAAATCGGCCGATTCTGCGGGGCGGCCGGGTCAGCCTCTCCCGCATCTGCTCCGACCATCCGGCGGACTGGCGGCCGCCGCTGCGCTCCTTCAAATAAGCGGCATGCGCGTTATCGTAGTCCGCGACCGCGTCGGCGTATGCGGATGCGTCGTACCGGTTCTCGTGCAGAACCGCTTGGACCGGCAGCCGCGGACGCATGAGCGGCGCCTGGTCCGGCCGCCCGATGCACATGCCGAAGAGCGGCGCGACGCGCGGCGGCAAGCCGAGCAATGCGGCAGTCTTCGCAATGTCGTTCCGGATGGCGCCGATGTAGCAGATGCCGAAGCCGAGTGATTCCGCGGCGACCGCCGCGTTCTGCGCGGCAAGCGCCGCATCGATCGCGGCGATCGTAAACGCTTCGGCATTGCACGACATGTCGGACGGTTCAAGTCCCGCCGCGATCCGGAGACGCTCCATGTCGGCGCACCAGACGAGAAATTCGGGACAGGTCACCACATATTGCTGCTGACCGGCAACGGCCGCCAGTTCGGACCTCAGATTCCGATCCGTTACGCGGATGACGCTGTACGCCTGCATGTTGGACGAAGTCGAAGCCTGCTGTGCCGCCCGCAGAATTTCGCGCAGCGCCCCGGCCGGCACGGGCTCGTCCCGAAACGCGCGGATCGACCGATGGCTCATGAGCAGATCCAGCACTGCTGATTCGTACCGGGCATCATGCATGAAAATTCACCTCATGAACCATCATATCCCATCCCGCGGTCCGGCGAAAGCGCCGCTTCGTCCTAGACCATGGCGCCGCCTTCCTTGGCGATACGAACCGCCTCTTCATAATCCTGCTCGTCAACGACGACTGTCAGCAGCACGTCCCGGCCGGTTACCCGGTTGTCCGGTCCGCCCGTGCTGAGGCCGCTGGCGCTGACATCGGCGGCGGCGAGAATGCCCGCGCTGCTGTTCGTAAAGTCGCTGCCGAGCACCATGAAGCCGAGACCGGGAAAATCCCCGTTGATCGGATTCATGATGTCGTGCATCCCGCCGCCCGGATACCGGTCGATTCGCCGGATCGATCTGTCGCTGATGCGCAGATGGGCCATCCGGTCCAGCGCCGCTTCCGCTTCCGACTCGCTCTTGAAATAGGCCAGCACATTTCGTTCCGCCATTGCCCGAAACTCCTTTCTGTCGGTGTCCATTCCGCCGATGCGCGAAAACGACCCGGCAAGCGGGTCGTTCTCCCACAATCGTTCTTATTGCAGCGTGTTCAGGATTTGCTGCGGCTGCGACTGCTGCTGTTGCCATTGCACGCCGCTCGGGCTCGTCGGCACATTCTGCGGCGTGCCGGCGGGCTGATAGATGTTCGACATCGTCTGCGTCGTCACATCTTTCATCGTCGGCACTTGGTAATAACCCTGTTCGTTCATGTATTGCCAGATTTCATACGCTTGCTCCGCGCAATTGATCGCACCCTGCTGCATGGCGCGGCGGATGTCCGGATTTGCGCATTCGAGCGCGGCGAGCATCTTCTTCGACGCGGACGCTTTGTGCAGTCCGAGCACGATGCTGGCGATGTCCCGGTCGTCGAGCTGGTCGGGCGACGTGTTCGGGCTGACCGTGCCCGGATGGTCAAGGCCGTAGGTCGGCTGGAACGCGTTGTTGACCGCGCGGTAAGGCGCCGCATGACCCGCACCCTGGCGATGCAGCAGGTCCACCATCGCGTTGTAGCCGGTCACGGTGAACTGCAGTTGATGATCGAGAATTTGGGCCAGGCGCTGATCCCGCACGCGCGGACGCAGCAGCTGCAGCTGGTTGATCGCATCGACCGTGCCGTTCAGCACTTCGTGAATTTCCATCACTTCGTGTGCGCCAAGATTCGCAGCCATTATGTACTGCCTCCTTGATGAATCAATTTTTGTCGCCGGTTTTGGCCGGCCAGATGTAGTATGTCCGGCCCTTTTCCGGATATGCGCGCAAAATTTCCCTCCGGGCTGAAAACGTCCGCGCGGAGATCCGCCGATCAGCGCGTCATCTTCTCGATCTGCCGGCAAATCTCGTGCTGCCATTCCGTATCGTTCGTCATGGCCGCCAGGAGCGAAAGATTTTTCAGGTGGGCAAGCTGCCGGCAGTAGGAAGCGTTCAACGCCAGGCAATGCTCCAGATCCTTCTCCTCGGCTTCCGTCAGCGGACGCCGGCTCCGGATCACCCACAGCTCGGCCAGGCGCTCATGTACGGGCAGGATCGGCATCCGTCCCCCTCCTTTCCATGTCAACATTATGGCCGTTCCCTCCTGCCGCGAAACCTGCGCACGAAAAAAGGACAGGCAGTCAACGCCTGTCCGGATAGAAACCGAAATCATCCATCATGAGCTTTCCGGGTCCGCCCGATATATGCAGCGTGACCGAACGGATGCCGTCTTTCGCGAGGCCCGGCCGCTCCTCCTCAAACGCATCCAGCGACACGATGAACGTCTCGAACACCGGCTCGACATCCGCTTTGAATTTCCCGTTCTCGAACCGCCTTTCCAAAAACCGGTGGATCGTATAGGTGACGCGGGGCGGCGATTTCAGCGTGCCGAACCGCTCCAGCGGCAGCCGCGCGGACAGGCCGCTTGCCCCCTCGACCTCGATCTCGACCGAATAGGCGCCGCTTTCGGGCAATTCATGGGACAGATCCGCCAGGGAAAACGCGATCGCGGCCGCCCCCTCCCGCCCGACCATGAGCCAGTACCGCTTGTCAAAAGAGAGCCTGTACCGCGCTTCGTCATCCCACGCCAGCACGAGACCTTTGTACCCCCTGCTCCTTCCGTCGCGGTTCAGCGCCGCCGCATGCTTCCACTCCTTCACGCCTTCTGCATCGGCCGTGACACCGATCTGAAGCGAACGGACACCCGATTGCTCGAACCGGCTGACCGCCTGGTAGCCGCCGCCTTCGTACCGGCCGAAGACGACGGAACCGGAAGCATGGGACTGCCGGATGTCCGGATCGGAGAAGACGCGCCGGTACTCGCTTCGGCCGGCAAGCGTCGCTTCCATGAAAGCCGCGATGTAGCTTGCCGCCGCTTCGCGCTGCGCCTCGCCGTCCATCAGGCCTCGGGTGTTGAGCAGCATGCCGCCTGGCATGGAGAGGTCGAATCGCCCCCATGTCGTGTTGAATTGACCGTGATTCGCGCCTTCGAGGTAGATTTCCGCCTTGAACAGATCTTCCCGTCCGTCCAGCGCCGTCCGCACATATTGCTGATCGCCGTAGAAATTTTGCAGATCGGCGTCCCGGGAACCGTGGATCGTCAAGTAGTTGACATTTCGCAGCTGCGCCTGTTTCCGGTCGACCAGCATGTCCGTCGGCGCGATGGCGGCTACCGAGACGATCCGGATCTCCTCGCCGATGCCTTCCAGCGACGGATCGTCCGCGAACCAGCGGGCATGGTCGGCCGCCATGGCCGCCGCCTGCCCGCCCCGCGAATGGCCGATCAGGCCGACCTTTCCGAGATCGACGCGGCCTTCGAACGGATTGCCCGGCGTCCGGCTCAGTTCGGCGATCTCGCGAAGATGCTGAAGGAGCAGCCAGCTTCTGAGCTTCATGTCCGGCTTCGGAATACCGCTCCAGACGGAATAGTTCAGAAAATTTTCATCCACCGACACGGCGATGAATCCGCGGCTCGCGAGCCGTTCGCCGAGATAGCGGTACCCTTCGTCGGAGAAATCCTCCATCAGATGGTTGCCGTGCACGATCAGCACCAGCGGGAACGGTCCGTCCCCTTCCGGCATCCACACCCGGCCGTTGAGCGGAAGCCGGCCCGTGCCGAATCCCCAGAACCGGGAGCGGATCGGCGACCATTTCGGGTGGATGGACGCGGCGTTGACCGTCCGGGTGATGACGCCGGCTTCATCGCCATATTCGGCACGGTGCCGGTCCGTGCCGCTGCCATAGGTGAAATGCGTGAACCCGTAAGGCCCGGGTCCGGCTTCAAGATCGCGTACGGAAGCTGCGTCGTCGATCTCGACGATCCGGTCATCCGCCGTCAGCAGAACCGGTTCGCCGGCCGGCGCCAACGGCATGCCGGCCGTGAGCACGACGGCGGCCGCGACGGCGGCGGCGGCCGCTGCCGCGAAACGGAGCGGATGGCGCCGGGCGCTGACGAGCGCCATGACGAGCCCGCCCGCGGCCGCTCCCGCGGCCGTGATGACCGCGGCGACGACCGCGCCCGCCCAGCCCATATCCGTATCGTTCAGGGCATAGGTCATCCCGGCCGCCGACGTCAGGAAGACGCCGGCGAACAGCCGCGGAATCGGCAGCATCAGCAGCGACAGGACATAGGCTGCCGCCGCGCCGCATCCCCAAAGGCCGATCAGGCCCGCCGCGATGAGCAGGGACGCGTCAAATCCGTAGCCGATCCCCGTCGGGATGCCGAGGGCGCACACCGCGACCGCCGCCGTCCAGATGACGGTGACGCCGGCGCTTGCCGCCATCCAGCCGGACGTGTCGCGTCGGAAAGCCGCCGCCGACCGAACCGCCGCGTATCGGGCGAGCCGTCTTAAGACCGATGGTTTTCGCTTTTCCGCGTCCATGGATCCACCTCCGCGCTGCAGCCTTTGCGCACGTCATGGCTGATGTTTTTACATGATCGGCGAGAGCAGCCGCGCCACCGACTCGCGCGCCTTGTGCAGCAGCGGCCTGTCCTGATACATGCCCGTCGTCAGCTCCACGCATTCCTTGAGATCTTCCTCGAACAGGGCCGTCAGCCGTCCCGCGGTTTCCGAGTCGAACAGAAACGCGTTCACCTCGAAGTTGAGCCGGAAGCTGCGGTTGTCGATGTTGGCCGTGCCGACCGTGGCGATTTTGCCGTCCACGACCATCGTTTTCGCATGCAGGAATCCTTTGCCGTACAGATACACTTTCACGCCGGTCTGCAGCAGCTCGCCGAGATGGGCGAACGTCGCCCAATAGACTGTCCGGTGATCGGGTCGGGCCGGAATCATGATGCGGACGTCGACCCCGGAGAGCGCCGCGATCCGGATGGCCGTCAGGAAGCTGTCGTCCGGTATGAAGTACGGCGTCTGGATATAGATGAACGATTCGGCTTCGTGGATCATTTTGATAAAGCCGTTCTTGATCTGCTCCTGGTCCTGGTCGGGACCGCTCGAGACGATCTGCATGCCGACGCGCCCCGGTCCGTTTTTCTCCGGAAAATACCGCTCCCCCGCGACAACCGCCCGGTCGGGCGCGGCCAGGTTCCAATCCAGCAGGAACCGCGCCTGCATCTGCTGCACGGCCGAGCCCGCCACCCTCAGATGCGTGTCGCGCCAGTAACCGAAACGCGGGTTTCGGCCGCGGTATTCGTCGCCGACGTTGAACCCTCCGATATAGCCGATCCGGCCGTCGATGATCGCCAGTTTGCGGTGGTTGCGGTAGTTCAGCTGCGGGCTGAGCAGTCCGAGCTTCAGCGGGAAGAAATACGCCGCCTGCCCGCCCGCTTCGGTCAGCGGCCGGAAAAAATGCCGCGGCAGCCGGTGCGAGCCGATATAATCGGCCAGGAAGCGAACTTCGACGCCGGCCGCCGCCTTTTCGACCAGTTTGTCCATCAGCAGCCGGCCCAGCTCGTCGTCGCGCACGATGTAGTACATCAGATGAACGTGGTCTTCCGCCGCCTCGATATCGGCAAGCAGCCGGTCGAATTTCGCTTCCCCGTCGCTGAAGATGTCCACCGCGTTGTCCTGTGAATAGATCGCGTGCGCGCTCGACAGATTCATGTACATGAAATCGCGGTACGGCTCCATCCGCGGGTCGTTGAACCGGATTCGGCTCTCCGCGAACATCTCGCGCTGCCGGTTCACGATGCGCTCCATCCGCTTCCGGTTCGCGGCGCGAATCTTGTAGAAACGGCGGCGGCTGAGGTTCTGCCCGAGGATGAGGTACAGGATGAATCCGAGACCGGGCAGGAAGATGAGCACCAGAATCCAGGCCCATGTCGCCGCGACATTGCGCCGTTCCAGAAAGACGATCGTCGCGGCGAACAACAGGTTGAATAGCGCAAGAAACATGGAGATGTTCTGCAAAACCGTCATACCCGGCGGGCCTCCCGATTGCGAAAACAGCCTTCCCGCGCAACAGACGGGAAGGCAGCCGTTCTTCTCATTATGATTGGCCGCGCAGCGCGGCGAGTCCCAGGGCAAGCGCTCCGCACAATCCGGCGTTGTCGCCGAGTCCCGGCGGCACGATGTAATCGTCGATGCCTTTCAGGATGGTGTCGTGTGCCACATAACCGTTCAAATTCCGCTTCACTTCCTCGCGGATCATCGGGAACAGCTGCTTCTGGTGCATCACGCCGCCGCCGAGAATGACTTTCTTCGGCGAGAGCAGCACGATGGTCGACGCGAGCGCCTGTCCGATGTAGAACGCCTCCATCGGCCATGCCGGATGGTCCGGCGGCAGCTCGCTTCCCTTCACGCCCCAGCGCCTTTCGATCGCCGGTCCTGCGGCCATCCCTTCCAGACAGTCGCCGTGGTACGGACAAAATCCTTCATATGTATCGTCGGGATGACGACGCGTCAGGATGTGACCGCCTTCGGGATGAAGCAGGCCGTGCACCAGCCGGCCTTCCGCGAAGATGCCGACGCCGACGCCGGTGCCGAACGTGTAGTAGACGCAGCTGTCGAGCCCTTTGGCGGCTCCCCATACCGCTTCGCCGTACGCCGCGGCGTTCACGTCGGTGTCCCAGCCGAACGGGACGTCGAACGCCCGCTTCATCGTGCCCAAGAAGTCGAATCCCGACCAGCCGGGCTTCGGCGTCGTCGTCACATGCCCGTAGGTCGGGCTGGACGGATCGATGTCGATCGGACCGAACGTGCCGATGCCGATGGCCTCCACCTTTTTGTCCCGGAAGTAGTCGATGACCCGTTCCAGCGTCGGCTCGGGCCTCTCCGTCGGGAAAGATATGCGGTCCACGATGTTGCCGTGTTCGTCGCCGACGCCGCACACGAATTTCGTTCCGCCGGCTTCGATTGCTCCAATGCGCAAATGCGGTTCCTCCTCAATGCTTTCAGTCTACAGCATTATAGCACAGAGTCCGCCGTTCTGGCATGTCCGGATGCGAAATGGCGCGGGTCAATTCCGCGTGCCTCGCCCGGCCGCGAAATATCCGCGCACGCGCCGCGACCGCAGAAAACAGACGATCCAGCCGATGCCGGCCGCAGTCTCCGCAATGCCGGGCAGCCATACTTCGCTCTCCGCACCGAACAGCAGCACCCGCGCCGCGATGATGGCCGGCACCGCCGCTTCGCGGACCACGACGGCCCACGGCGCGATCCGGCTGCGTCGCCAGATCAACACAAGTACAGCCGCCGACAAGAGCTCCAGCAGCACGGACGTGCAAAAGTGAAAGCGGAAATCACCGCTCCCCGCCATGATACCGATATCGCCGGTCAGGAGAAAAAAGAGCGACAATCCCCGCAGCACGAAAACCAGCACCGTATATTCCACATAGACGAGCAGCCAGCCGGCCAGCGCCGGCTTCGGCTTGTGCGACCCGGCGTCGTCCATGGCGTTCATCTCCTCTTCATATTCATACCGGATTGCCGCGGTCAAGCGACTTGTAATCGTAGTGACGGCGCGCCAGGCGCCTGCCGTTCCCGAATTCGGTGACGAGCGTCTCGAACAGGTCGAACAACACCGCCTTGGGCGCAATTTCTGAAATCGGACGCATGGCATGACCTCCGGTTGATCCTCTTTATGGAGCAGCCGGGCGGTACAACGTCACTTCATCCAGCCAGATCGAGGCCGTGCCTTTAGAGTCGGGATCCGTCAAAATCTGCAGGCCGATCGCCCTCACCGCTTCCAATCCGCCGACGTTGGACAGATCGAAGCGGAGCGTCAGGAACCCGCCCTCGTCCAGCACCTTCTCGCCGGAGTCGGTCCATGCCCAGCTGTCCCCCGTCTTGACGTACAGCTTGGCGCGCACGCCGTTTCCCGCGTCGGCACTTTCGCCCAGCCGGACGAGCGCCCTCGCTTCGAGCGCCAGTGCGCCGCTCAGGTCGACGTCGCCGACCCGTGCGAGTTCGAAGCTGCCGCCGCCGAGCTGAAAATCGGCCTTGAGCGACGAACCGCCGCTTGACGCCGCATCCGTCGACGGCTCGGGCCCCGCCGCCCCGGCGGTGTTCCATATGCCGCCGCTGTCGTTGTTGATCGTCCAGCCTTCGTCCGACGACTCGAAATCATGCAGCAGTTCCGCGACCGGCGGCTCGCCTGATCCGACCGGGATCTCGACCGCATCTTCCAGCACGGTTCCGTCGGCGAGGGACGCCTTCACCTCAATAATGGCGTTTCCGCCGATCCGCGACTTGTCCGGCTGCCATATGGCCATGTAATAGCCGGTGTCGGCATCCAACGTCATGGGCTGGTGCTCCGCCAAGCCCCGGACGGCGAACGTCACCTCCGCCGGTTCGGCATGCAGCACCCTCGCCCGGATCACGGCAGAATCCACGACCTCGGTACCGGCCGTCGGCGTCGCGATATGAAGGAACGGATCTTTCACGGCGGCCTCCGCCTTCCTGTCGTACACGCCGGACAGATCGCCGGCGAACGCCGTGTATTCGTCTTCGTAGAAAGCGATAAAGTCCGGGAGCAGCTCGTGGTCGCCCAGCAGCGCGGCATTTTTATAAGGGACGAAAAGATTGCCGTTTGTCGAAAAATTCGCCCAAGTCTGCATGTAGGCGGTCCGCCGCGCGTCGGGATCGTTTTTGATCGCGTCCAGCACCTTCGTGAACCACGCGAGATCGCCGTTGCCCCGGGTCTTCATCCCCTGCGGGCTGTAGCCGAACTCGGCCAGCGCCGCAATCTTGCCCTTCGCGTCCGCCAGCCGGTTGATCATCGCGAGGTCCCGGGCCAGGCCGTTCAGGAATCCTTTTGTACCCGGATGATCCTGATTGTCGTACTGGTCCATGCCGAGAATGTCGACGTACTCGTCGCCCGGGTAGGTCGCGAGATACGTCTTCTCATCGCCGGCGAACGGTCCGTTCGGCGAGAATACGTACAGGAAATTGCGCACGCCCGCCCGGTCGCGCAAATATTCCACCGTATAACGGTACAGCGCGATATAGTCGCTCGTCTTCGTCAGCCGGGCTCCCCACCAGAACCAGCTGCCGTTCTGCTCGTGGAACGGCCGGAACAGGATCGGAATCAGCTCGCCGTTCTCGTCCTTCAGATGGTTCGCCACATAAGCGACATGATCGAGCATCGCGTTGAACTCGGCGTTCTTGCTGCCGCCCGGCAAAATATGCTCGACCGCGCCGACGGATGTGTCGTAGAAGTTGCCGCCGGTGGCGAAGTTCGGAAAATGCGTGCTGAGCGCGACAATGCCGCCCAGCTTGTGCGCTTCCTTCATCTTCTCGATCAGCCGCTCGCGGCTTGCTTCGATGTTGCCGCTGATGCCGGGCTTCTCCTTGCCCTCGATGCTCAGCGTATCCCAGCCGAAGATGGCGGGGAAATCACCCGTGGCGTTATGGACATCGGACTGGACCGGATTGCCGGTCACCGCAATGAACTCGGTCGTCGCATGCTGATGGCCGAACAGGATGCGCTTGCCCCGCGATTCCTGCAGGTACCGAAACAGCGAGCGCGTTGCGGGCGACGCCTGGGGATCGACCAGCTTCAGCACCGGCACTTGATCTTCATCGGACGTAGCGCCGTCCTGCCCGGTATCGGCTGACGCGGGCAACCCTCCTTCCGGTCTGTCGGTTTGCGAAAAATGCGTGAACGCCCATATCAGGACAGCCGCCATGACCACCGCCGAAATCAGGAGTACGGGAACAGCATGTTTGCGCGAGAAGCGAGAAGATTTCGACAACCGTACAACCTCCGTTCTCCACCTGATCAACCTAACAAACCTAACAATTATCACAAAATGTTAGTTCGGAAAGCGCTTCTCTTCTATCATATAACAGTAATAATCTAGCGTACAAGAGAAAAACAATTCATTGTTTTTGTCAGGTTGTCGTTAGGTGGTTTGGCTGGCGGTCTCGGCCGGGCATTTCGCCGAACGTCCGGGCGAGATGTCGGACCCGGGTCGGGGAAGACGGTCAGGCCGCGAACCGATGCGGGAACAGCGGCGGTAAGGTACGATGGAGTCAATTCGACAACACCAAAGCGAAGGCGTGGATCCGAATCATGAAGAAACCATCTGCATGGGAAGCCTGGAAACTGCTGCTTCTGTCGCTGCCGAAAGGAATCGGGGCGTTTCTGTTCGCGGTCATTGGCCTTTCCGTCGGCATCGCCGCTTCCGCGGTCATCATCGGATTGCCGCTGCTGGCGTTCGTGCTGATCGTCTGCCGGCGGATGATGGAAAGCGAGTACGGGCTGACATCCGCCTGGATGAACGGCAAGCAACCGGCGGATGCGCCGATGGCGGATCATGGCGGACCGGCGCGTGAACAGCGGGGCTTGAGAAGTCTGCTGGCCGTTTTGGCCGACAGGCGGTCGTATCGCGGCATCGTCTACTGCCTGCTGCAGCTTCCGGCAGGGGTGGTCTGCTTCACGCTCGCGATAGTCGTGCCCGCTGTGGCACTGGCCGTCACACTCTCCCCCGCCGCACGGATGATCGTCAACGGACAATTCGAATACGAGTTGTTCGCGGACGGCTGGCTGTTCGAGTTTATTGGCCGTACGTTCGGCTTGACCCCGTACGAGCAATCCTGGATCGTCGGCGGCTTCGGCCTCCTGCTCGTCCTGCTCGTTCCCGCAGCCGTCCGGATGCTCGGACGCTTCTACGCGGCATGGATTTCGGGACTTGCCGGTCCCGAATCTGAAGCGGCGACTGTCCATGTCCCGGCATCCCTAGCTGCGCCGGGCCTGTCCGGGATGGCGACGAGCGAGTTACCGCATGACGCTGAGCCCGCATCGTCTTCGCTGCCGCTTGAGCCCGATAGACTTGAAAGCCGCATCGCCGCGGACACGCTGCGGTCTTGACGCTTACTCTCTCCACGAAGGCGTCGCCGATCGGCCGGCCCGATCATCGCATGCGCCCCCGTCAATGTACATCCGATTGAACGCGCGGTTGATCCGGGCTTCCTCCGCATTTTCCCGCAGATGATTTTCGCCCGACAGATCCTTGCAAATGCCGGCTGTCCTGCCATGTCCATTTCTCTTCCGCTTTGTCCTACTCCTGCCGTTTTCCCGTAAGTTATGTTATGATGCCCGTATGACGTGATGTTCAGGTGATGCGTTTTGGAATACCGTTTTGCAACGGACGAGCCCCGCGGGCATTTTGCCAGCGGGCGGGTGCTTTACAACGCGAAAGGAGCCGCGCCGTTTCCGGTCCGGCTGGCGGACGAGATCGTGCAGCGCTGCTTTCACTATCTGGAGGAGCGAGGCCATTCGGGCCCATATGCCATCTACGACCCGTGCTGCGGCAGCGGATATTTGCTGACGGTCATCGGTCTGCTGCATGGTGCGCAAATCCGCGCCGTTTTCGCATCCGACATAGATGAGTCGATGCTTGAAACGGCAAGGCGCAACCTGTCGCTGCTCACGGCGGAAGGCATGCGCGCGCGCATCGAACAGCTCCGCGAGCTGTATGAGCAGTACGGCAAGCCGTCCCACGCGGAGGCGCTCGAGAGCGCCGCGATGCTGGACGGGTACCGTGCCTGCGGAACCGTCGAATCCATCGAAATGTTCCCGGCGGATATCACGGTCGGATCGCCAGAAGCCGTTCGGGACAGCGGGTTCTGCCCCGTCAACATCGTCATTGCGGATCTTCCCTACGGCCATCTGACCGGATGGCAGAGCGGGAGCGCCGATCCGGCAGCCCGGATGCTCGACAGCCTCTTCCCCCTTCTTCGTCCCGGCGCGTCGGTCATTGCGCTCATTGCAGACAAGTCGCACAAGCTTCGGCATGAACGATACCGGCGGATTGCGCTGCTCAAGGCCGGCAAGCGGCAGATCGCCCTGTTCGAGCCGAAGGGATGTTGATCAAAAAGGCTCCGGCTTGGCTCGCCCGGCAAGATGTAGAGTAAAGGGCTGGGGGACCATCCCCTCCTCATCAAACCGTACAAGCGGTTTTCCCGCATACGGCTTTCCGACGTTCTTCACCTTGCGCAATACGTACTTCGCCACGTGGTAGCGGACCGCAGTCTGGCTTCCCTCAGGATCTCGTAGAAGCGGGATCGTCTCAGCGACCACTTCTTGTACTTCTTCCGGCAGAAGATCATGAGCCTCTTGATGAGGTACCAGTCGATCTTCGCCAGAAATCGGTTGGCCGCCCCAGGGCTTCAACCCACGGATTTCTCCCTAAGTTGCCTGCTAGCTACGGGGCAGCTTGGCCTTTACCCCGGCTGGACTTGCACCAGCTAGCGATGCCTGGCTTGGCCAGGCGCACAAGCGAAATATTTGCTTCTATATTGTCGAAAACGGCCTTCTCAATAAAAATAGAAGAAAAAATTTCGCCCATTTCCGGCAACTCGGACGATTTCGGCGAATTTTGAAAAATTAAACGAAGATCTGTCGTCTATTTCGCTGGATCGGGCATGAGAATCAAAAATAGAAGAAAATTTTTCGTCTGTTCACCACGTGACCGTATGAAATGTTGCCCCGACCGGTCGGGGAAGCCCTGTGGTGTGCCATCAACGCTGCAGTCCCTCGGGATGAGATTTGACCGCCATCATGCGGCGAGCCGCGCGCCGGGAGCAGCGCGCGGCACATGTCCATTACACCGGCACGATCCGATAGACGCCGCCCTTCGCGGTATCGATGGCGGGCGGCGCTTCGCCGGGAGCGAGGTGCAGCAGCAGCGCGCCGTCCGGGCCGTAGACGGCCACCGGCCGGGCATGGCGGACGCGCAGCGGCTTGCCGTACCGCGAGGTGATGCGGGCTTCCCGCAGCGTGCCGTCCGCCCACGCGATATCGATGGTGAAGCCGCCGCGCGCGTGCAGGCCGCGCACCTCGCCGCTCCGCCAGTCTGCAGGCAAGGCGGGCAGCAGATCGACGGAGCCGAGGCGGCTCTGCACGAGCAGCTCCGCAATGCCGGCCGCGCCGCCGAAGTTGCCGTCGATCTGGAACGGCGGATGGGCGTCGAACAGGTTCGGGTACGTCGAGCGGGAGAGCAGCGTCCGGATAAACCCGTGGGCCGTCTCCGCGTCCTTCAGCCGCGCATACAGCAGAATGAGCCATGCGCAGCTCCAGCCGGTATGGCCGCCGCCGTGCTTGAGCCGCCGCTCCAGGGTCACGCGCGCGGCCTCCAGCAGCTCCGGCGTCGTCTCATTCAGATGCGAGCCCGGGAACAGGCCGAACAGATGCGAAACATGCCGGTGGCCCGGCTCATGCTCATCATAGTCGACGGCCCATTCCTGCAGCTGGCCGTGCTTGCCGATCCGGTACGGCGGCAACTTCGCCAGCGCCGCTTCGAGCTCGCCGCGCAGCGATTCGTCCGCGCCGAGCAATCGGGATGCCTCGATGCACGCCGCAAACAGTTCGCGGATGATCGCCATGTCCATCGTCGAACCCCAGGTGACGCTGCACGGCTCGCCTTCCGGCGTCAAAAACACGTTCTCCGGCGATGTCGAAGGATTGGTGACGAGCGTGCCGTCCGGGCCCGGGACGAGCCAGTCGAGACAGAACAGCGCCGCCCCCCGCATAAGCGGATAAGCGGTGTCGCGCAGAAAATCAAGATCGGGCTCGAACAGGTACCGCTCCCACAGATGGGTTGCGAGCCAGGCGCCGCCCATCGGCCAAAACGCCCAGCTCGCGCTGCCGTCGCTCGGCGTCGACATGCGCCACAGGTCGACGTTGTGATGCGCGGTCCAGCCGCGGCAGCCGTAATGGATGCGCGCCGTCCGGGTGCCGCTTTCTGCCAGTTCGCCGAGCATCGCGAACAGCGGTTCATGGCATTCGCTCAAATTGCACACTTCGGCCGGCCAATAGTTCATTTCGGTGTTGATGTTGATCGTATAGTCGCTGAACCAGGGCGGCTGGACGTGCGGGTTCCAGATGCCCTGCAGGTTGGCTGGCTGCGTGCCGGGACGCGACGACGCGAGCAGCAGGTAGCGGCCGTATTGGAAATACAGCGCCTCAAGCGCGGGATCGGGATTGCCGGATTGATACGCTTTGAGCCGCTCATCCGTCGGAAGGTCATTCATACTGACTCGATTCAAGCCGAAGGAAGCTGTCCACCCAGCTTCCGATCGGTCCATTCCCGCCTGTCCCGATTCTGCCGTTGCGGCTGCCGAACCAACCGCATCCGAACCTGCCGTATCCGATCCTGTCGCATCCTTGCCGGCCGCATGCGATCCCGGCGAATCTGCGTCAGGCAAACCCGCAGCTTCCCCGCCCGCAAGACGCAGCGACACGCGGCTCATCAAAGCCCGGTGATCGGCCAGGTGGCGCTCCAGCAGCGCCTCATATCCCGCTTGCTCCGCCGCCACAAGCTGCGCCTCGCAGCGCGCCGAATGCGCGCCGCTCTCATCCGGCGGCGTGCGCCAATCCACGAACGCCGTGGCGGCGGCGATATACGCCGTGAGCCGGGATGCGCCGCGCACGATCAGCCGTTCCCCGTCCGCTTCAACGACGCCGTCGGTTTCAAGGCGGACGCGCGCCTCGAACCGCATGCCCCGGCCTTCTTCGTACAACACGGGTTCCGGATGGTCGCCTCGCCAGTTGTCGGCGACATGGCTCGGCGCCCGGCCGGCAAGCACCAGCGTGCGGCCGTCATCCATAACGGACACCGAGCTCCTGACCGGCGACGACAGCGCGGCCGCCAGATCTATCGTCCCGCCATCCGCCTCGTACCGGACGACGATCACCTGATCCGGGACGCTCGCCCAATAGGCGCGGCGCATCCGGAGGCCGCCCGAAGAGAACCGGACGTCCGCCATCCCGTCGAAAATCCGCAGCGAACGCACATAATCCGACGCGTCATCCTCCCCGTCCAGCCATTCGATTGCCAGCTCTCCGAGCGGCAAATAAGGCTGCACGTTCCGGCCGGTCATCCGGGATTCAATCAGCCGCTGCGCCTCCGTCAGCCGTCCCGCGAAGATCAGCTCGCGCGAGCGGGCCAGATGCCGCCTGGCCTCGCAGTCGACCGTCTCACGGGGATACCCCGCCCACAGCGTATCTTCATTCAGCAGGATCCGGTCCAGCCGGACGCCGCCGAACAGCATCGCGCCAAGCCGTCCGTTCCCGATAGGAAGCGCTTCCTCCCATACGCCGGCCGGACGACGGTACCACAATCGATCCAATACGCCGGTCATATCGTCTCTCTCCCGTCTGCGCATGATGGTTCCATTGTAACCGCTTCAGGTCAAAAAACTCAAAAACGAAGAGCCCGCGCAATACGGACTCTCCGCACTTTCCCGATTATTCGTTCCACAGTTTGACGCGCGCCTTGACGAGCTTCTCGTATTCGTCTTCCATCTTCTCGACGCCCGCCTTGAGCAGCTCCTGCTGATATTCGTCCCAGATGCGGTCGAAGTCCTCCGGCGGCGCCAGGATGGCTTCCGGAATGCGGCGCCACGTAATTTCCTTCATCCGCTCCTGCTGCACGTTCAGTTCGCTGTCTGCCGGAATCTGGATGTTCCACGCCGCACCCCACGGCTTGACCGGGAATTCCTCTTCGCTCGGGAACAGATCTTTCCACGTCGTGGCGCCGTAAGCCGCCAGCGTCTCCTTCTCGACCTCGTTGTACGTAGCGACGATTTGTTCCGGGAAGTTCGTCGTGTAGTAGTTGCCCGTCGAGTCGAGCACGCCGTCGCCGTAGTGGGCGCCGAGGTTGTGGTAGAGACCGATGCCCGATTCGCGCTGGAAGCCCGTCGGGTCGTTCTTCTTCCGCTCCGTGATTTCATCCGGAATGACGCGCTTGCCGTTCTCATCGTAGACATAATGCTCGCCTTCGATGCCCCAGTTGTCGAGAAGCTGGCCTTCTTCGGAGGCGAGGAAGTCGAGGAACTTGATCGCGCGGACCGGATCCGGGCAATCGACCGTGATGCCGACGCCCCATCCCGGGCTGAAGCCGACCGGCCAGAACGACGTTTCCTTGAATTCTTCCGTCAGCGTAACCGGATAATGGCCGTAACCGTATTCAAATTTGCCTTCCGCCTTGAGCGCGTTCTCGCCGTCCTGGAAGTCCCAGCGCTGGTCGATCAGACCGAGCACGCGGCCGGAAGCGATCTTCGCCAGGTATTGGTCATACTTCTGCACGAAGCTTTCCTTGTCCAGCAGGCCTTCCGCGTTCATATGGTTCAGCCAGCGGAAGTATTCCTTCTCGATCGGACGGCGGAAATGGTACGTGACTTCGTAGGTGTCGATGTCGATGTGGTATTCTCCGTCATCCGGCCCGCCCGTCGTGAAGAACGCCGGGTTCGTGACCGAGATGTACATGCGCCAGTCGTCCGCGTTGAGCGACAGGCCGATGTTCGGGTTGCCGTTCTCGTCCGTCGGGTGCTTCTTGAGGTACTCGCGGATCGCGTTCTCGAAGTCTTTCACCGTCCGGATGCGCGGATACCCGAGCTCTTTCACGACGCGGTGCTGCAGCTGGAAGCCGCCGCCCGCATCGAAGTACGTCTGACCCACTTCCGCATACGTCGGAATGACGTAGATCGAAGGGTCTTCTTCGCTGTAGCGCAGCCGTTTGATCTGATCGCCGAACAGCTTCTTGATGTTCGGCGCATGCTGCTCGATCAGATCCGTCAGGTCGAGCATGGCGCCGGCTTCAACCAGCTTGCCGAGATCGCCCTTCGGGCTGATCAGGTGCGGATAATCGCCGGATGCCGCGATCAGCGCGATCTTCTGCGCCGGATCGCCGACCTCGAATTCCGCGTCGAGCGTCACGCCCGTTGCCGCCGTGATCGCCCGGCCGACGGCGTCCTGCATGTTCTGCCAGTTCGGACTTGCGTCCGCGCCGTAGAATGTGAACGTAATCGGTTCAAGCGAATCGCCGGATCCGCCGCTGCTGCCGCCGCTGTTCGCGGACGTCGATGACCCGCCGGCGTTCCCTCCGCTGCTTCCTCCGCCGTCGTTCTTCTTGCCGCCGCAGCCTGCAAGCAGACCTGCCAGCATGACGACGGCAAGCAGCGAGACCAACCATTTTCTCTTTCGGCTCATGCTGTGTGATACCCCTCCCTGATGATTGAGTCAGAAAGTGTTGTATTGGTCAACGGGCTAACCCGCCAATACCGGAGTTATCGGTAACCATTTCCAGAGCCGGTCAGGTCTTGACCGCGCCGAGCGTCATGCCTTTCACGAAATAGCGCTGCAGGAACGGATAAACGAACAGGATTGGCAGCGTGACGACCATCGTGATCGCCATCTTGACGGATTCCGGTGAAACTTGCGACATGACCTCGGTCATGTTGCGCGCCCGGTAATCGACATTAGACTGCGTGCTCTGCAGCACTTTCATGAGCTCGTACTGCAGCGTTGTCAGATGATCGGATTGCGAGTTGAACAGGTACGTATCGAACCACGAGTTCCACTGCCCGACCGCCACGAACAGCGCGATCGTCGCGAGCGCCGGTTTCGTGAGCGGCAGGATGATGCGCCAGTATATCGTGAAATCGTTCGCACCGTCGATTTTGGCCGACTCTTGCAGCGCGTACGGGAGCCCGTCGATGAACGAGCGGACGACGAACACGTTGAAGGCGCTGACAATGCCCGGCAGAATGTAGACGGCGAACGTGTTCATCAGATCCAGTTCGCGGATCAGCAGGAAGAACGGAATGAGACCGCCCGTTACGTACATCGTGAGCGCCAGGAAGACGGAGATGAACCGCCGCCCCTGGAAGTCCTTCCGGCTCAGCGTGTAGGCGAGCATCGACGAGCTGAGCACGCCGAGCGCCGTGCCGATCAGCGTGCGGAGCGCCGAGTTGCGAAAGCCCGTCCCCAGATGTTTGTAAGAGAAGATCACTTCATAATTCTTCAGCGTGAACTCCCGCGGATAGACCGTGATGCCGCCCCGCACGGTATCGATGGAATCGTTGAACGAGATGGCCGCCACGTTCAGAAACGGATACAGCGTGATGACCAGGACACCCGTCACGAACACGTACACGAACAAGTCGAACAGCCGGTCCGTCAAGGATGTCGAATGGCTACTGCGTCTCATGCGCGCTCCTCCTTACATGATGCTTTCCTTGGTCACGCGCTTGAAAATGCCGTTCGCCGTGAACAGCAGGATGACGCTGACGACCGAGTTGAAAATGTTGATTGCCGTGCCGAACGAGAACCGCCCCATGCCGAGACCGTAGTTCAGCGCGTACAGATCGAGCACCTGCGAGTACTCTCGCACCAGGTTGTTGCCGAGCAGGAACTGCTTCTCGAACCCGATGCTGATCAGGTGGCCGATCGACATGATCAGCAGGATGATAATCGTCGTGCGGATGCCGGGCAGCGTGATGTGCCACATCTGCTGGATCCGGTTTGCGCCGTCGACCCGGGCGGCCTCGTACAACTCGGGGCCGATCCCCGCGATCGCCGCCAGGTAGATGATCGCGTTCCATCCGGTCTCCTTCCAGACATCGGCCAGCGTGACGATGATCCAGAACAGCTTGCCCTTCGCCATGAACTGGATCGGCTCGTCAATGATGCCGAGCCACATGAGCAGATCGTTCACCGCGCCGTTGTCCGTGGACAGCATCTTCGTGACGATGCCGGCGACGACGACCCACGAGACGAAGTGGGGCAGATAAGATACCGTTTGCACGAAACGTTTGTAGAACATTTGGCGAACTTCGTTCAGCATCAGCGCGAAGAAGATCGGGACGACGAAACCCGCCACGAGTCCCATCAGGCTCATCACCAGCGTGTTGCGCAGCACCTGATAGAACAGATCATCCTGAAAAAGCGCGCGGAAATGTTCCAGCCCGACCCATTCCTGTTCGAAGAACGACCGGCCGATTTTGTAACGCTGAAACGCCATTGTCCATCCCCAGAGGGGAAGGTAGTTGAAAATGAACACCCAGACGACGAATGGCAGCGACATCGCATACAGCCACCGGTTCTGGAGCGCCCTGCGGAAAAAACGTTTGGTTCGCTCTTTCCGCGTCTTGGTCGTTTGCCGTGTTGAAGTTACCGCTTCCATGCGAACCCTCCTGTTTGACACCCCTCATTCTAGCGGAATCGCTTGCACCGCAGTACCCGGCATTTTATGCCGAAAATCATATCAAAATCAGTCAGGCTGCCGCGTCACCTTCCCGGCGCGCCGGCAGCCTGCTTTATCTCAGCTTCCGCCCGCCGTTTTCCGGTACGCGGCAGGCGACATGCCCACATATTTGCGAAATTTCCCGTGAAAATAATCGACGTTCGCGTAGCCGACCCGCTCCGCGACTTCGTACACCTTCATGCCTTGAACGAGCAGCTTCTTCGCCTCCTCGATCCGCACCTTGTCGAGGTAGGTGTTGAAGTTCTCGCCGGTCTTATGCTTGAACACTTTGCCCAGATAAGCGCTGCTGTAGCCCAGCAGTTCGGCGATTGTCTCGAGCCTCAAGGAACGGTCGTAGTGGCGGTGAATGATGTCGATCATTTTCTTCACCTGCGTCTCGGCCCCGCCCTGCTCCGACTGCCGGGCGAATTCGATCAGCAGGCTGCGCATCCGCTCCATGAGCTGCGTGAAGCGGCAAGCCTTGTACAGCTCGACCAGACCGCGCTGCAGCGTCCCCTCCGCCGAACCGGGCCGCCGGGCTTCCAGGCGCGCGGCGACGGCCGAGACGAGCCGGGCGCACGTCGCCTTGACCGCTTCTTCATCGGCACCGGACGCGAGCAGCCGGGAACCCGCCTGCTCGATCCACTCGCCGATCGAAATCTCGCTGGCCACATCGATGGCAAGCGTCAGCTTGTCCGTCAGATCGGACAAATCGGGCGGTTCAGCAGCCTGTTCACCGCATGGATCCCACGGGGCGGCGCCCGTCGGATGGATGCTTCCCGGTTCGAGGAAGAAAGCCCGGCGAAGAGCCGCTGCCGCCCGGGCATGGGACTGCGGAATCCCTGACCAGCTGTCCACGACGCCGCCGGACGCGGCCGTGACCTCCATGTGGAGGCCGGCAAGCGCGTCTTCAATCGCGTTCATAAGCGCCGCGCGCTGCGATTCGCTCCCAACGCCGTTCATGACGAGCAGCCCCAGGTCGCCTTCCGCCGTGTAGCAGATCCGCTCTGCCGCGGACAGTTTGCCGGCCAGCCGCTGGCCGGCTTCCATCAGGACGTCCGGCTCGAGCGGCTTGCCGTGGGGCCGAACAATCACGGCCTCCCATGACGCGCCGTCCAGACCGGCGTTCTCGGCCGCTTCCGTCAACGCGGCGGGAGGCGTTCCCGAGAGCAGCGACCGGATGACCATCTCCGGCGTCCACCCGGCGGCGCGCTCCCGCTCGGCGGCTTCCTGGTCGAGCGTCTTCCTCAGCCGCTGCAAGTAATCGATCAGCTCGTCTTCATCCACCGGCTTGAGCATGTACCCGTCGATCTGGTGCGACATCGCCCGGCGGGCATAATCGAACTCCGCATAGCCGCTCAGTATGAGCATGTGCAGCCGTTTGTCGCGGGCGCGCAGCCGCTCGATCGCCTCCAGACCGTCGATGCCCGGCATCCGGATGTCGATGATGATGAGATCCGGGCGGTGCTGCTCGTACTTCGTAAGCGCATCCCGTCCGTTCACGCCCGTATCGACGACCCGGAAGCCGAAAGATTCCCAGTCGACCAGCGTGCGGAGTCCTTCGCGGATGGTCGGTTCATCATCCACCACCAGCACTTTGTACATGAAGCCTTTCACCTCCGACCGGCAGCCGGAACGAGACGCGTGTGCCGGCGCCGGATGTGCTCTCCAGACGCAGCCCGCTGGACGGGCCGTACATCAGGATCAATCGTTGATGGACATTGCGCAGGCCGATCCGGCGCTGCTCCTCCCCTTCCTGTTCGTCAAGCGAAGCGGTGAGCGCGGCAAGCCGGTCTTCGTCCATGCCGACCCCGTCGTCGATGACCTCGACCAGGGCCGTCTCTCCGTCCCGGACGATGCGAAGGGTGACGGTGCCGCCTTCCTCTTTGCCTTCCAGACCATGGATAACGGCGTTTTCAACAATCGGCTGGATGATGAGCGGCGGCACGGGGATGGACTCCGTCCCCGGCTCAATCTGCAATTCATACTTCAGCCGCTCTTCGTAACGGAACCGCTGGATGTCGAGATAGCACCGGACGATGTCGATTTCGTCTTCCAGCCGCGAGAGGCGGCGGCTGATCTCGAGATTCTTGCGCATCAGCTTGCCGAGCAGCCGGACGATCTGGGCGATCTCCTTCTCCCCTTTTAGATGCGCCTTCATGCGGATCGACTCCAGGGCGTTGAACAGGAAGTGCGGATTGATCTGGCTGGCCAGCATTTTGAGCCGGATCTCGTTCTGCTTCATTTCCAGCTGATGCCTCTGCCGGTTCGATTCCTGCACTTCATTCACGAGCGCATGGATGCTGGAGACCATCGAATTGAACTGGCGCGCGAGCTGGCCGATCTCGTCCTGGCCGTCGATCTCCATGACGGTGGTGAGGTTCCCTGTCGCCACCTTCGTTATATGTTTGCTGAGCCGGCTCATCCGCCGGGTAAGCATCCCGGAGAACGCGTAGGTCAGCATGATGCCGAGGGCGAGCGCGGCGAGAATGACGATGAGCGCCGTCGTCTGGATGCGGTCGACATCGGCCGTGATGTCATCCACCGCGAAAATGGTGATGATCCGCAGCCCGTTCACGCTCGCGTTCGGCGCCAGCGGCTCGACGAGGACGCGGTACGCTTCCCCGTCGATCTGCTGTTCGAACATGCCCTGCCGGGCTTCCGCAAGCTGCGGATCAAATTCGATGCCGGCGAGCGTGAGGCCCGTCCGCTCGGGGCGGTTCGCCGACACGATCGTGCCGCTGTCGTCCACGATCATCGTCTCGAACGATTCCTGCCTGACGATCGTGCCGAGCGTGTCCATGTTCACGTTGACGACGAGCACGCCGCTGGTTTTCGCACCGGGAAAATAGACTTTGCGCACGAGGCTCAGGTAATGGCGGCCGTCCCGTTCGTCCTCCAGGTAATACCAGCCCACGGTTCCGCTGAAGCTGTCCATCGCCCACCGGTACCACCAGGAGTTCTTGATCTTCTCGTCCGGCTGCATGAATTCCCAGTTGTTCAGCATGGTCGGATTTTCCATGTAGAACCGGATGTTCGAGATCTCGTTGTACAGGTTGACGTACTGTTCGAAATCGGGATAAGACCGGTAGGCGGCCACGACTTCCCAGGTCGTGCCGTACCTGCGGTTCGCCACCGTCTCCAGCCGGTCGTCGTTCGCCAGCCGGTAGGCGATGTCATTCGCCACGTTGATCACTTCCATCGTGCGCTGCTTGACGCGCTCGACGTTGGCCAGCGTCTGTTCGACGGCGTTATCGAGCGCCATGTTCCGCAGCTCGCCGGTCAGCAGCAAGCCGACCGCCACGACGGGAATGAACACGACGACGCAGAATGAAAGCGCCAGCTTCGTCCGAAGACGCAGGTTATTGACGAACTGAAGCGCGGATTGAAACACGGGGCGTCCACCCCCATTGCGTTCTCTTCGGACGGCCGGCCTTTCGCTCACGCCTCTTCCAGCAGCCGTACGCCTCTGCCCGGCACGGCCGTCCGTCCTTCCACCGTCTCGCCGCTCAGCAGATCTCTGTAACGGCCTTCATGCAGTTCTACTTCTTTCATATCGGCATTGTGGTTCAGGAGGAACAGCACGCCGCGGCCGCCCTTCACCCGCCGCGAGCTTTCCACGCCTTCCGGCGCTTTTCGGACCAGCGGCCGGATGTTCTTGTCCGCGCACAGCTTGCCGAGGAACCCTTCGAGGAACGCCGCGTCCGGGCTGGAAGCGACGTACCACGCCTGTCCGGCGCCGAACCGGTTCACCGTCACGACCGGCATGCCGGCGTAGAAATCGTCGCCGTAGACGGCGATCGCTTCCGCGCCTTCGAGATGGATCAGGTCGCAGAGCAGACCGCACTCGTATTCCCCTTCAAGCGCGCCGTGCGGTTTCGTCATGACGATCCGGTTCCGCCGGTCCGGGAACAACGCGTCGATCTCCTCCGCCCAGATGCCGAGCATGCGCCGCAGTTCGCCCGGATAGCCGCCGGTCCGCACGATGTCGCGCTCGTCAACGATGCCGCTGAAGAACGTCGTGACGAACGTGCCGCCCCGCTCGACGAACGCTTCGAGTTTCGCCGCATAGCCCGGCTTCACCATGTAGAGCACCGGCGCGATGACGACGTCGTATTTGTCGAGCGGCTCGTCCACGCCGATCATGTCGACCTGGATATTCTGCTTGAACAGCGCGTCGTAATATTTGTGCACTTCCTTGACGTAATCGAGCGCGATCGTCGGGCCGCTCGACAGGCTGATCGCCCACCGGTTCTCCCAGTCGAACACGATCGCGACCTTCGCTTCGACGCGCCCGTCAAGAATCCGGTCGCCGAGCTGTTTCAGCTCGCCGCCGAGCTCCGCCACTTCGCGGAAAACCCGCGTATGTTCATGGCCGACGTGTTCGATGACGGCGCCGTGGAATTTCTCGCAAGCCCCGATCGAACGTCGAAGCTGGAAGAACATGACCGTATCCGCTCCGCGCGCGACCGCCTGGTAGCTCCACAGCCGCATCACGCCCGGCCGCTTCAGCGAGTTGTACGGCTGCCAGTTCTGCTGGCTCGGCGTCTGCTCCATCAGCATGAACGGCTGACCGCTCTTCAGCCCGCGCATCAGATCGTGCACCATTGCCGTGTAGCTGAACGGCGTGTCGAGCGCCGGATAGTTGTCCCAGGAGACGACATCCAGATGCTTGGCCCAGGCGAAATAGTCCAGCTCGGGATAGGTGCCCATCAAGTTCGTTGTGACGGGAATGTGCGGGGTATGTTTTTTGATCGCGTCATATTCCAGCTTGTAACATTCGAGCAGGCTGTCGGACTGGAACCGCCGGTAATCGAGCGAGATGCCCTGGAAGTTCGTCCGGTTGCCGGCCCACTCCTCGCTCAGCTCGTTCGGCGCCACGATCTCGTCCCAATCGTAGAACGTATGGCCCCAGAAGCGGGTGTTCCACGCCCTGTTGACGTTTTCAAGCGTGCCGTAGCGCCGCTTCAGCCATTCGCGGAACGCGGCTTCGCACCGTTCGCAATAGCAGTAGCCGCCGTATTCGTTCGAGACGTGCCACATGATGACGGCCGGATGATCTTTGTACCGTTCGGCCAGCTTCTCGGCCATAAGCGCGGAGAATTTGCGGTACGTCGGACTGTTCGGACACGAATTGTGACGGCCGCCGAACTTGCGTTTGCGGCCATGATAGTCGACGCGCAGCACGTCCGGGTATTTCTTCGCCATCCAGGCGGGATGCGCGCCCGTGCTGGTCGCAAGGCACGTATAGATGCCGTTCTCGTACAGCCGGTTGATCGTCGCGTCCAAGTGATCAAAATTGTACGTCTCCTCGTCCGGTTGGTTGAGTGCCCAAGAGAAGACGTTCAACGTCGCCACATCAATGCCCGCCAGCTTGAACATGCGGATGTCTTCGCTCCACACGTGCGGATCGTCCCATTGCTCCGGATTGTAGTCGCCGCCATACCAAATCTTGGGGAGCTTATGGCTCAGCATGGTGCAGAATCCTCCCATAATATAAGATTTGATATCATTGTAAACGCTATTAAATTCACGTTAAATATAATATTATGGATTTCAGATATAAGAAAACGGAAATATAAGGATGGTGCAGACCCTTGCTGGTGCATCGGCGCGTTGTGATGCCTTTCGAGCAGCTCGGGCGGCTGCCGCTCGCCGTCGAGAGCGTCGGCCTCAATCCGGATCAGGAGCGGATTGTGCGGCCGGACGGCTACCCTTACTACCATTGGCTGCAGACGATGTCCGGCAGAGGCCGGATAGCGGTCGAAGGCCGATCGCATCCGCTCCCTTCCGGCTCGGGCATCCTGCTCTTCCCCGGCGTCGCTCACACCTATGAAGCGGAAGAAGGCCGCTGGGAGACGGCGTATCTGACATTCGGCGGCGCGGCGGCGGACAGCATCCTCGCAGCTGCGGGCGTTCATCAGTCGACGTTCTTCCAGTGGCCCGCCGATGCCGCCGCGGGACGGCTGATCGAGCAGATGTTGGAACGGCTGGAGCAGGGCGGCGACGTGTTCGGCATTGAAGCTTCGACGTCGGCGTATCATTTTCTGCTTGCCATGACCCGCTACCCGACGTCGCAGCCCGGACGGAAAAACGGCGATCCGGACCGGCTCGAGCAGCTGCGGACGGTCATCGAATGGATGGAAAGCCGCTGCTCCGATCCTTCCGTCGGCATGGATCAGATCGCCGGCGTCCTCAATCTGTCGAGCCGCCGGGTGAACGGGCTGTTCCGCGAGACGTTCGGCCAGTCGCCCTATGCCTATTTCATCCAGCTTCGGCTGCGCAAGGCGAAGGAAATGCTGACCAGCTCGTCCCCCCTCTCCGTCCGGGAAGTTGCGGAGCGGGTCGGGTTTCGGGACGCCAGCCATTTCATCGCCACGTTCCGCCGGCATGTCGGGATGACACCGGAACAGTTCCGTCGGCTGCATTAGCGGCCGATGCCGCATTTTGCCCGGATTTTTGTGCGGATTGTTGCGGTAGTCGGCCGGCCCGCGGAGTGCTACAATGCCGTTTACTGTGACAGCGCATTCAAAGATGCGGGCTTCGGCCCGCCCGCGAAAGGAGCCGCATGCATGGCCGAACAATGGCAATATCCGTTCCGCGATCCGGATCTTCCGCTCGAGACGAGGGTGAACGATCTGATCGGGAGACTGACGACGGAAGAGAAAATCAATCTGATGGCCCAGTACCAGGACGCGGTGCCCCGCCTCGGCATCGCGCCGTACAAGCACGGCACCGAAGCGGCGCACGGCATCGCCTGGCTTGGGCCGGCGACGACATTCCCGCAGCCGATTGGTCTCGCTTGCACGTGGGACGCCGATCTGCTGCGCCGCGTCGGCAGCGTCATCGGCGACGAGGCGCGCGTCTGGTACCGGCGCAACCCGGCGGTCAACGGGCTCACGCTGTGGGCGCCGACGGTCGATCTCGAGCGCGACCCGCGCTGGGGACGCACAGAGGAGGCCTATGGCGAGGATCCTTTTCTCGTCGGCAAACTGGCGTCGGCGCTCATCAGGGGAATCCAGGGCGATCACCCGTTTTATCTGAAAGCGGTCGCGACGCTGAAGCATTTTCTCGGCAACAACAATGAAGCCGGCCGCGGCGACAAGTCGGTCAGCATCGATCCGCGCAACATGCGGGAGTACTATCTGAAAGTGTTCGAGACGGCGTTCAAAGAAGGCGGCGCGCTCTCGATGATGACGGCGTACAATGCGGTGAACGGCGTGCCCGCCAATCTGTTGCCGATGATCACTTCCGTCGTCAAGCAGGAATGGGGCATGAACGGCTTCGTCGTCAGCGACGCGTTCGACGTCACCGGCACGGTGCGCGACCACGGATACATGGCGTCGCTGCCTGCTGCGGTTGCAGCGTCAATCAGGGCCGGCATCGACAGTATCACGGATGACGCGAAAGTGGTTAAACAAGCGATCCGCGAAGCGCTGGAGATGGGGCTGCTCACCGAGAACGATCTCGATGTCGCGTTGCGCAATACGTTCCGCGTCCGCTTCCGGCTCGGCGAGTTCGATCCGGACGACCGGAATCCGTATGCCGAAATCGGCGAATCGCACATGATGCGGCCCGAGCACGAGGCGTTGTCGCTGGAAGCGGCCCGCAAGAGCATCGTCCTGCTCAAGAACGACGGCGTGCTGCCGCTGTCCGCCGATCGGATCCGCAAGATCGCGGTCATCGGCCCCCTGGCCGATGTCGTGTACCGGGACTGGTACAGCGGCACCCTTCCCTACGCGGTGACGCCTCTCGCCGGCATCGTCGAAGCGCTGGCGGGCCGTGTGCAGCCGCATGGACCGGCTGGCGCGGTGGATGCCGGAGACCGGGTCATCCATGCGAAAGGCGCAACCCGGGTGCGGCTGAAGTCGAGTACGACGGGCCGGTATGTGCGGATTGCCGAAGGAGAAGACGCGCCGCTTGTAGCGGACGCCGAACGCGCGGAAGACGCCGACGTGTTCGAGCTGAACGACTGGGGCTGGGACAGCGCGACGCTGACGGCGGTTCGAAACGGCAAATTTCTGACGACGGATGACCGGCGCGTGCTCGCTTCGGCGGACGATATCTGGGGATGGTTCACGAAGGAAGTTTTTCAACTGGATCGGTCGGATGAGGACTGCGTAAGGGTCCGGACGTGGAACGGTCAGCCGGTGCGCGTCGGCCCGGACGGCATGCTGCTCGCCGGCACCGGCGACGCCGGCGAGACGGCGAACGTGGTCAATGTCGCCGGCGCCGCGGAGGTGCAGGGCGTGTCCGGCAGCGCGGAATGCGAGCGGTTCGCGGTGGAAATCGCAGCGGACGGCTTGCGGGAAGCGGCGGAGGCGGCGCGCCAGGCCGACGCGGCTGTCGTCTTCGTCGGCAACCACCCGCTGATCAACGGCAAGGAGACGGTCGACCGGCCGGATATTGCGCTGCCGGAACCGCAAGAGCGGTTGATCCGCGAGGTGCTCGCCGTGAACCCGAATACGATCGTCGTCGTCATCGGCAGCTATCCGTTTGCCCTCGGTTGGACGGCCGAACACGCCCCCGCCATTCTCTATCTGGCGCATGCCGGCCAGGAACTCGGCCGGGCGGTTGCCGGCACGCTGTTCGGTCGGTTCAATCCGGCCGGCAGGCTGAACATGACGTGGTACCGCTCTGCCGATCAGCTGCCGGATTTCATGGATTATGACATCATTCAGGGCAAGCGGACGTACCTCTATTTCGACGGCGAGCCGCTCTATCCGTTCGGATATGGCTTGTCTTATTCGCGGTTCGAATATGCCGATCTGACGATAAGCGCCGATGCCATCGGGTACGGCGAGCGTGTAAAGATCGGCTTCACGGTCACGAACGTGTCGGATGTTTATGGGGAAGAAGTGCCGCAGCTCTACATCCGGTGCGAAGATTCCCGCGTGCAGCGGCCGCTTCGGCAACTCGCCGGATTTGCGCGGATCGGCCTTGCGCCTGGCGAATCGAAGCGGGTGACGTTCGAACTGTCTTCGGACGATCTTCGCTTCTGGGACATCACGCGATCCTGCTGGTGCCTCGAACGGGGCGTCTGCCGGATCATGGTCGGCGCATCATCGGCCGATATCCGCCTGGCAGGCAGTCTGAACGTCAACGGCGAGGTTGTGCCGCCCCGCGATCTGCGGCAAGTGACGCGCGCGGTCGACTGCGACGGCTATGCCGGCATCTTCATCGACGAATGTTCGGAGGGCGGCGACAGCGCGGCTGTGTCGGACGGGGGCTGGATCCGCTTCGACGATGTTGCGGTTCCGCCCGGCGTCACGTTCATCGAACTGCGCGCCTGGAGCGCGGACGGCGCCGAGGCGGAGATCCGGATCGACGGTCCGGACGGCGCCGTTGCCGGAAGCTGTCCTGTCCCCCCGGGGGGCCGGCAGGAATGGAAGACGTGCCGCGGGGCGCTCGCGCTGCCGGAAGACCGCCGCAGCCTGTGGATCCGGCTGAGCGGCGCAGCCCATTTGCAGTGGCTGCGGATCGGGTGAGGCGTGCCGGATTACCCGTTCACCGTTTTTTCCTTGCGCGGCCAGATCGTGTAACTGAAACTGATCAGAAAATCAATGGCCAGCACGATCGCCCATTTGCCGATCATGTTCAAGAGTTCCCGGCTTCTGTCGATATTGTCGATGTACAGCACCAGCCCGATCAGGATGGCGCTCCCGATCATCCATGCCAGCAGATGTTTCAACCACATGATCCGTTCATACCGCGCGTGTGCCGCTCCGTACTTCGGTTTCGGAGCAGGTGCGGGACCCCCGGCGAACCGATGGCGAATTTGCCGTCCGCCCACCGGATCATCTGTTTCCCGAAGACGATCGAAACGCCGATATACACCGCCGCGAGACCGTGGAAGAATCCGGCCGTGGCTCCGTTCCGAATATCTATCGTCGTAAAAATGAGCAGCGCCACGTCAACCAGGATCGTACTCGCCAGAAGCACGCCTCCCAGACGGCGCTTCCCGATTAGATATCGACAGGCCAGACCGGCCAATACGAACAGCCAAAATCCGATCTCACAGGCAATGATCATGGCCGCGATCATAACACCCGCTCCTTTCCGGTTGTTATTGTCTCAATTTAATACAAACGTACTAAAACAAAACGTATTTTAACACGCTTGTACGGTGAAATCAATGCGGCTATAATGGGCATATGCCTAAAGTTGTCGATCATGAAGTCCGCCGCCGTCAGCTTGCGGATGCGGCATGGCGCGTAATCCGGCGCGACGGGCTGGAAGCGGCCTCCGTGCGCAATGTCGCCAGAGAAGCCGGCGTTTCGCTCGGTTCGCTCCGCCATTATTTCACCAGCCAGGACGATCTGCTGGCCTATGCGCTCCGCAGGGTCGGCGAACGGATCCGGGAACGAATCGAGAAAATGCCGCTTACCGGCGACATCCGCACCGATGTGGCGACGGTCATCGAACAGACGCTGCCGCTGGACGAGGAGCGGCAGACCGAAGCGGTCATCTGGCTTGCCTTTATGGGCAAGGCGCTTACCAATGCCGGACTCGGCGCATTGGCCGCCGAGACGCATGAACAGCTGTACAATCTGTTCCGCAAAATGCTTGCCGCCATGAACCAGTACGGCCTGCTGCCGCCGGACATCGATTTGGATCTGGAAGCGCGGCGGTTGCACGCACTGATTGACGGTCTTGCCCTGCACGCCGTTTCGCACAATCAGGCGGTCAACGATGACGCAATCCGCGGCATCATGGCCCGACATCTCGCGAGTCTGACGGCGGTACACTCTCCGCGGCAATAAGAAAAGCCTTGGCGATCCCAAGGCTTTCTGTGTTTGCATATGAAAGCGGGTCTTCCCGCTGATTCACAATGGTCGGGACGACACGATTCGAACATGCGACCCCCTGGTCCCAAACCAGGTGCTCTACCAAGCTGAGCTACGTCCCGATGAAATAAAAATGGCGTGCCCAGAGAGATTCGAACTCCCGACCTTTTGATTCGTAGTCAAACGCTCTATCCGGCTGAGCTATGGGCACGTGAGATGGAGCGGACGACGGGAATCGAACCCGCGACCCTCGCCTTGGCAAGGCGATGCTCTACCGCTGAGCCACGTCCGCTTGTCAATCGATGGTCAAACGACCCTGACGCATCTTCCCCGTTTTCAGGGGCACTATTAGATTATACGCAACCAGCCGTTCCGGGTCAAGACCGTTTCTGCGGTTCCCTGCTGTTCCGTCCGCACAAGCTCCCGGCGAATGCTCTCCCGTACTCTCGCTTCAGAACGGAGGCGCGGCGAAATCACGGCGTCCGCCACGGAAACCCGTCCGGGTCCCGTTTTGCCCGCTCGGCAACAAGCGCGGGGTCATGACCTTCCACTTGGCAAAGGAAAGGAAAATCATCCGGCTCTACGGCCAATTTGGCAATCGGTCTGACGGCAACCGGACTCGCCCATTGCGTCATTTCAACTCGCGTTCCGTCGAACTCGATCGGCGCCTGCTGTTCGAACGAATCGCGAGGCAACAGATAGATCATGCCGTTCTTCCACGGGAAATGGGGCAGCGCATCCTGGTCGACAGAGAAATAGTAGTAGTATGCATACCCGCCGTCCTCATCATCCGGAATGCGGAAACAGCCGTTCAGCAGCGAGGTGACGCGTTCCCGGTCCACGATGGCAAAATAAATGGGCCAGATCCCGTCCGATGCCGCATATACGGCGCGTCTGTTGCCGAATTCGTTGACGTCGTTCGATTGGCGCGGTTCAAATTCGGCAATGGCGGGATTGGCTGACCCGTGAAGCACAATGTTTTTCGTTTCGCACAGCCAGCTGAGGAACATCCACTTAGGCGCAGAGAGATCATACGTCAATTCCGGGGTGCCCTCTTGCTCCGTCATCAGCCTATACAGTCGTTCGAAATGAACGAAATCTTCATCGCGCAATGCCGGACGCCGCAAAAAATAGTCGGGGATGTTCATGCGCTTGCCTCCTGTTCCCGCAATCATATCAGTTGAAAATTGTAAAACAACAAATTCTAATCCGAAATATATCAAGCCAAACCGGATTTGAATAGTGCACAAAACCGATTTCCTTCTCCGGGAAGACTGAAACAAAAAAACCTTCCAAATCGGAAGGATATGTTGTGCGTATGGTGCGGTCGAGAGGACTTGAACCTCCACGGTATTGCTACCACTAGAACCTGAATCTAGCGCGTCTGCCAATTCCGCCACGACCGCGTCTGGATGTTATGGTGCGGTTGAGAGGACTCGAACCTCCACGGGCGAAGCCCACTACCCCCTCAAGATAGCGTGTCTGCCAATTCCACCACAACCGCATTAGTTGTTGAATTGGTTGCGGGGGCAGGATTTGAACCTGCGGCCTTCGGGTTATGAGCCCGACGAGCTACCGGACTGCTCCACCCCGCGTCATGTAGTTCAGAGTGTCTTGCACCCTGAAAACCGGATGCGAATGATTTGCTTCAAGCTGAACCCGTTTCCGGGGCCCCCGCAAAGTAATCGGACTACGCTTCGAAGCGAATCGTCACTTTGTGGGGTAAATTTAGGATAAGCCCTCGACCGATTAGTATTCGTCAGCTTCACGCGTTGCCGCGCTTCCACCTCGAACCTATCAACCTGGTCATCTTCCAGGGGTCTTACCTTTACAGTGGGAAATCTCATCTTGAGGGGGGCTTCGCGCTTAGATGCTTTCAGCGCTTATCCC